>NZ_JBEYZD010000015.1:0-152671 GCF_040645895.1 Streptomyces olindensis
GGCGAGCGTCAGCCGGAGCGTCGAGGAGCGGAGCTCGTCGCGCTCCTTGATCGCGGCGTTGAGGTCATCCTGCAGCTTCGACTTGAGCGTGGTCATGGGGACGATTATCGCAGGTGCGGCCGGAAAGGCGCCCCTCGATTTAGGGGGCGGCCGGGCAAAGGCCGGTGCCGTCAGGCCATTTCGCGCACCACCGGGCGCAGGCCACCGGCCCGGTCTGACACGATGGTCGTATGCGCGCGCGATACGGAGTCCCCCTGGGAATCGCGGCGGCTGGTGCCGCCGGTCTGTTGTACGCGGCGGGCTTCGAGGCCCGCTCCTTCCGCCTCCGCCGGGTCACCGTCCCGGTCCTGCCCTCAGGGATGCGCCCCCTGCGCGTGCTCCAGGTGTCGGACATCCACATGGTCGGCGGCCAGCGCAAGAAGCAGCGCTGGCTGCGGTCCCTGGCCGGCCTGCGCCCCGACTTCGTGATCAACACGGGCGACAACCTGTCCGACCCGGAGGGCGTCCCGGAGGTCCTGGACTCGCTCGGCCCCCTCATGGAGTTCCCGGGCGCGTACGTCTTCGGCTCCAACGACTACTACGGCCCGAAGCTGCGCAACCCCGCCCGCTACCTGATGGAGAAGGCGCAGGGCCGCCACGGACTGAACGGCAACCCGCCGGCCGTCGGCGCGGTGCACAACCCGTGGGAGGACCTGCGGGACGGTTTCGACGCGGCGGGCTGGCTCAACCTGACGAACACGCGCGGCACGCTCAAGATCGAGGGCCTCTCGGTGGAGCTGACGGGTCTGGACGACCCGCACATCAAGAGGGACCGCTACGAGCAGGTGGCCGGCGGCCCGTCCGACACGGCGGACTTCTCGATGGGCGTCGTCCACGCGCCGTACCTGCGCACGCTGGACGCGTTCACGGCCGACGACTACCCCGTGATCCTGGCCGGCCACACCCACGGCGGCCAGCTGTGCATCCCCTTCTACGGCGCGCTGGTCACCAACTGCGACCTGGACACGGACCGGGTGAAGGGCCTGTCCACGCACACGGCGGAGGGACGTACGTCGTACCTGCACGTGTCGGCGGGCTGCGGCACGAACCGCTACACGCCGGTCCGGTTCGCGTGCCCGCCGGAGGCGACGCTGCTGACACTGGTGGGACGGGAGTAACCGCGGACGTCGACGGCGCGGAGTCGGACGTCGACGGGGCGGAGCGGGGCGTAGGACCGGGCAGGGCTCGGCGGTAACCGGGCTCGGGGGTAACCCACACAGCCGCACCCGCATCGCCCCCTTTGTCCGTTTCTGTCAGCGTGGGGGCATGACAGCCCCGATACCCAGGGACCTCCCGGACCTCCCCGCGATCCCGCGCAAGCCCGCACTCCGGCCCTCCCCCGTCCCCGCCACGGCCGTCGTCGCCCCGGTCCGCCGCCCCGCGGCCGCGGCCTATCGCCTGCTGATCGCCCTCGCGGCGGCCGCCGGCGTGACGCTCGAACTGCTCCTCGGCGACCCGTCCCGGGTCCTGGGCTACTTCGCGGTCCAGAGCAACATCCTGCTGGCCGTCGTCATGATCTTCTCGGCCCGCCGCGCCTGGACGGCCAGCCGCCCCCTGCCGGGATCCGTCCTGGGCGCGACCCTGCTCTACGTCGTCATCGCGGCCCTCGTGCACCATCTGCTCCTGGCGAACGAGGCGAGCCCCTTCTCCCTCACGGGCGAGGCCGCAGCGCCGCAGGGCTGGCGGGCCCTGGCCCACCACACGCTCCACACGGTGACGCCGATCGCCGCCGTACTGGACTGGCTCCTGCTGACGACCCCCGGCCGCCTGCGCCTGCGCCACGCCCCGACCTGGCTGCTCTTCCCCCTGGCCTACCTGGCCTTCTCCCTCACCCGCGGCGAGCTGCTCCTCCCCGGCGCCGCCGACCGCTACCTCTACCCCTTCCTGGACGTCGGCCAGGACGGCTACAAGCGCGTCCTCGGCAACGCCCTCCTCCTTGGCCTCTCCTTCTACGCCCTGGCGGTCCTCCTCGTGGCCCTGGACCACGCCCGCCCGAACCCCATCCGCCACCGCGGGAAAACCGGATTTCGTGTCTAGCCACCGGTGGGCTAAAGTAAACGACGTCGCCGCGACAGCAGCGACATCGGGGTGTAGCGCAGCTTGGCAGCGCGCTTCGTTCGGGACGAAGAGGTCGTGGGTTCAAATCCCGCCACCCCGACAGTGAAGTACCAGGTCAGGGGCCTGATCCAGTGAGTGGATCAGGCCCCTGAGTGGTTCCTGGAGATCGTTTGGGAGAAATCTGGGAGAAGATCTTGGTCGGGGTCTCCCAGCTCGCAGCAGCCGCATCCACCTGATCACCGCGTCGCCGCATCCCTCTCATGTGCGCGTTCGTTAACTGGGCACTATGCGCTCCCGAGTCGTGCTGCTGGTATGTCTCGGCAATCCGGCTGAACCCCAGACGAGCCCCTGGACAGCGCCCGCCGCCTCGCGACGGACTTGACTTGACGCATCCAACGTCGCAGCTCCAGTCCGACATGGGCGCATATTGCGCGCATACGCGCCTCCGTGCGCCCTCGCATGCACCCTCCTTGCGCCCCGCGCTCCCCTCCTACGGTCATGGAACAGCGAGGGCCGGAATGAAGTCCGACCCCGACGGGAGCAAGGTGCGGCAGATAGCCGCACCGACATGACGTCGGCCGGATCTGCCCGCCTTGGGGGATGGGGCGGTATGAGTGCCCGACGGAGGATCTATGACAGCTTCGAACAGGCAGTCCAAGCTTCTGTGTCCGCGTTTGGAGCGGAGGTCACACCAAAGCTGAGAGGCAGCGGGTGGCAGGAGGACCAGCTCCGGGGACCGCTGGAGAATATGATCCGGTCTGTGTGCCGTGGCCTTGGTCTGGACGTCACCCTCATCGGCGAAGTTCCCCTCGTCGACATGGGAGCCCGCCCTGACTATGCGGTCGAGGTCGGCAGCGCTCTCGTCGGTTACATCGAGCTCAAGAAGCCTGGCACTCAGGCCGACCCGTCCGTCTACACAGGCCGCAACGCCGAGCAGTGGGCGAAACTGCGGCTGCTCAACAACGTACTGCTCTGTGACGGTAACGAGTTCTCTGTCCACCAGCAGGGCGAGCAGGTTGGCGAAGTGGCCTACCTGCGCGGCTCGGTCCTCACCTCCGGAGCCCGGCTTGCTCCCGCCGACGGGGCGCTTGCCCGAGTGCTGTACGACTTCCTTACCTGGGAACCGCAGACACCCCGCACCACGAGCCAGCTCATCCGAGCAGTCGCCGGCCTCTGCCAACTTCTGTCGGAAGAGGTCGGTGAGGCGATCGCGCAGGAGAAGAGCCGACGCCGTCTGCCGGCCTTTACAAAGCTGGCCAAGGACTGGCGGCACTTGCTGTTCCCGGAGGCGACCGACGCCGAGTTCGTCGAACAGTACGGCCAAGCCGTCGTATTCGCCCTTCTGCTCGCTCGGGTGGAGGAGATCACCTTCGAGGGCGAGACCATGCACAGTATCGCCACGAAGCTGGGCAAGAAGCACTCGCTGATGGGCCAGGCACTTGACGCCCTCGCCGGAGACTCGGTCGCTGGATTGTCCACCACGCTCAACACGCTGCTCCGTGTCATCAGCGCGGTCAGATGGGACGTGCTCGACGACGGAACGGGCGACGCCTATTTCCTGCTCTACGAGCGCTTCCTTCATATCTACGACCCTGAGCTGCGGGTACGCACCGGCTCGTACTACACACCGCGTGGTGTCGTCTCGGCCATGGCCAGGCTGGTCGAGGACGTCCTGAGACGGGAGGGATTCCGTATTCCGTCCGGCTTCGCTTCTCCCGATGTGGTCCTTGTCGATCCGGCCATGGGCACTGGCACTTTTCTGCTGTCGGCACTGGAGCTCGCTGCAGGGACGATCGCCGAAGAAGAGGGCCCGGGTGCGGTGGGCCCGCGTCTGCGAGAGATGGTGGGGCGTCGGCTGGTCGGCTTCGAGATGCAGGTCGGTCCGTTCGCAGTCGCAGAACTGCGCATGCACGCCATGCTCAAGCAGTACGGGTCCGCGGCCCCCTCCCAGGGCCTCAGGCTGCTGGTGGCTGATGCCCTGGACAGCCCGACAGCCGAGTTCAACTGGATCCCCCATACCTACCGGGCGCTCGCCGAATCCCGCCGCCAGGCCAACCAGGTCAAGCGGGACGAGCGTGTCATGGTCGTCATGGGCAACCCGCCTCACGACGCCGTGAGCCGGGGCGCCGGCAAGTGGGTGGAACGAGGTGAGCCCGAGGCGGACATCCCCGCCCCGCTGGGGGCCTTCCGGCAACCTGGTAACGGCAGGTACGAGTCGAAGATCGCCAACCTCTACGTCTACTTCTGGCGCTGGGCCACCTGGAAGGTCTTCGACGCACACGACGACGCTCCATTCGGTGTCGTCGCCCTGATCACACCGAAGGCATGGCTCAAGGGGCGGGCGTTCGCCGGAATGCGGCGCTACCTGCGGGAAACCGCCGACGAGGGCTGGATCATCGACCTGTCACCGGAGGGCCACCGCACGGATGTCGCGACCCGCATCTTCCCTGAGGTCGCCCAGGAGCTGTGCATCGCGATCTTTGTACGATGGCGGGACAGGGACAGCCCCAGGCCGCGGACAGACCAGCAGACCGCAAAGGTAAGACACCTCAAGGTCGGCGGGCGCCGCGACGAGAAGATCGAACGTCTGACGACCCTCAGGCTCGACGACCCCGAATGGCGCGAGTGCGCCACCGGCGGGACGGATGCCTTCCTGCCGCCCAGCAGCGATCTGTGGGAGTCCTGCCCGCAGTTGAGAGACCTGATGCCGTGGTCGTCCCGGGGCGTCACCCCGGGGCGCATGTGGGTCTATGCACCGGACGAGGACACGCTCCACAAACGGTGGCGGCGCTTTGTCGCTGCGGACACTGAGCGGCGTGCCGAGATGCTCGGAAACTCGGGAGAGCGAACGCCTGACGACAATGTCCCGCCCCTGCCGGGGGTCGAATCTCATGGACGAACAACACTCGCCACCGAGCACAGGACAAACGCTCAAACGGTGCGCATCGGATTCCGGTCTTTCGACCGGCAATATGTCCTGCCGGACAGCCGGTTGATGGAACGCGGCAGAGCAGACCTCTGGCGAGTCCGCAGCGACCGCCAGATCTACACCATCGAGCAGAACGCCCACCCGGTGGTCAACGGGCCAGCACTGGTCTTCAGCGCCCTCATTCCCGACATGCACTACTTCAACAACCGCAGCGGTTGCGCCCGTCCTCTCTACCGCAACGCCGCCGGTACGCTGCCCAACGTCACGCCCGGTCTGCTCCCCCTCATCTCCGGGCGACTCGGCGTACTGGTCGTCGCCGAAGACCTGCTGGCCTACATCGCCGCGATGGCGTCCCATCCGGAGTACACAGCTCGATTCCAGGAAGACCTGGAAGTCCCGGGCGCCCGGATACCCCTCACCGCTGACCGTTACCTGTGGGGACGGGCGGTTGCCATCGGCCAGCGAGTCTTGTGGCTGCACACCTACGGCGAGCGGTACGCCGATGAGACGGCCGGGAGACCGTACGGCAGGGTGTTGCTACCAGGCGACCGCCCCCGATGCGTCACGGAGATTCCGGACCATGCGGATGCCATGCCGGAGAAGCTGGCGTACGACCCCGTGACACAGGACCTGTGGATCGGCAGTGGACGGATCAGTCCGGTGCCTCGAGCGGTCCGGGAGTACGAAGTGTCCGGGATGAACGTTCTCGACAAGTGGTTTGGCTACCGCCGAAGGAATCCCGCCGGCAAGCGGCGCCTCGAACTGGACCATGAGTTCGCTCAGCGCTGGCTTCCCTCATGGACCACGGAATTGCTGGAACTGCTGAATGTCCTCGGCCTGCTCGTGCGCGAGGAGTCGGCACAGGCCGACCTCTTCAATGAGGTGTGCGCGGGCCCACTGATCACGGTGACGGACCTGACCACAGCGGGCATCCTTCCCGTGCCCACAGAGGCGACCAAGGCGTTGAAAGCGGCATCGGATGCGGGCGACGCACTGTTCGACCTGTGAGTGAAGCAGCGGCTCGTCCTCGATGTCAGGCCCGTGGCTCCGGCAGAACCTGGCTGCGTAAGAGGCGGGCAACGGGACAACTCACTGCGCTGCCCCCTCCGGTTCATTAGCCGCGGACGGGTGGACGTACCTGCCCTGGTTGAACGGGGTGAACCACGCCTTGAACGCCATCGGTGCGACGCCGAGAGCCGCCCCGACGGCGCTCTCGTCGATGCCGTCCATGGAGTCGTCGTAGAGCCACTCGTGGTCCATGTCCTCGTAGACATTGTTCGTGAACGCGTCGAGTGCGGCCGAGACGCCGTCGTCGAGCAACCCGAAGGTCTCCAGGGTCACGTTTGTCTCGTTCAGCAGCAGCTTCAGCGCGAGTTCCTCGGCGACGCAGCTCAGCTGCTGGAAGCTGCCGTCCGTGAAGCGGGTGGTCATGGCGATAACCGTCACCAGGAAGCGGCGGGCGAAGCGGGCGTCGTACTGGAGGGCGTATCGCTCGGGAAGGTCCTCGAAGAGCCACAGGGGACCGTCGCATTCCGCAGCGGTTGTGTCCTCCTCCGTCAGGGTCTGCACGTCTTGGAACAGCTCGTCCACCAAGATTTCCGTCGCGTACACCAAGGCACCGGCGGCGAGTTTGGCGTCCTCCGACGAGACGGCGAACTCGCTGTCATGGTCTTCTTCCTCATCGTCTTCGTCGTCCAGGACGCCGAACATCACGGGCGGGAAGGAGCGCAGCTCGTCTGCCAGTGCCAGCATCTGCCCGCGTACTGCCTCAGCTTCCGCCTTGGCGTCATAGCCCTCTCTGTCGTCCTCGACCGTGGGACGCTCGGCATGCCGGGCCTTACGGTCAGCCGGATCATCGGGCGGGACATCGGGACCGTCGGCGGCGGCGAGACTCTCTTGGGCGAGATCCGGGTGCAGTTCGACCTCGCATCGCTCGATCTGCCAGTCAGCCAACAGCTCAGACTGTTCCAGCAGTTCACCCACGACCGAGCGCACAGCCTCCTCGGCGAATTCCAGAGCCGGAGCGTCCACGAACACCTTCAGAAGCGCTCCGCCCGGGTAGACGGCCACGATGCTGTCGAGGAGGTCGACTTCCATGCCGTCGGGACCCTCGATGGCCTCGACCGAGTCGAAGCCGTCCTCAATGAGCGCCACGGCGCCGGCGCGCTGAAGTGGGTCCATCTCCGGAGTGCCCTTCGGGATGTGGGTGTCCACAGTCACTACGTATGTCACGTGTCCGATCCTGGCAGGGATGTCCCAGGGGACGGGGAGGAATCCGCTCAATCACGTGCACTACGCATCGCGCCAGGCAGTCGGCCTGGCTGATGTCGGCGGTGCAGCCGTCGTAGACGTCGTGTTCAGCGACCTAGCCAGTGCTTCGGCGGCTCTCCACAGCAGGGTCTGTGACCTGCAATCGGCTGCGTCGGGAGGGATCGACGGCCGTGAGGGAGACGAGTCGCTGACCGTCCGCCTCCTCCAGCTCGGCCAAGGCGTGAGGAAGCGCCGCACATACGGTGGCGATGGCGGTGCCAAGGCCGACTAAGCCGCCATGCTGTTCTGGCGGTACTTGATGCGATGGAGTTCCGACCGCGCGATCGCCTCGACCTCCATGGGCCGGTTCAGTTGCTTGGCGTCATTGGTGATGATCGCCTGGAAGCCCTCCGACCTGGCCTTCGCGTACAGCTCGATGTCCTTCGTGCCGGCCCAACCGTCCAGCTCGTGGCCGTGCACCACGTCGTGCGCGGTCAGAAGAATGCGCACGATCCCGACTATGGGCCTGGGGACGTTCTCATCGAGCAGCAGCTTCAAGCGACAACCTGCCGAGAGCCATCGGCGTAGCTATCCACGTAGTCGCTGAAATCGACCGCGTCCCGGGCGGCTGCCGCGCTGACCCCTTAGAAGTCGCTGACTCGGTCCGGGGTACACCGTCCCTGACCAGGGTCGCTACTCTGCGGCGGAATGCCGGGTTCCTTCGATGACCGGTTCACCGCCACGCACAGCGGAGTCGACGGAGACGTGGTCGCGTGGCTTCAGTGCGTCAGGGATGTGTCGGGCCGTCCTTGACCACCAAATTCCGCCAGCACCTGCGCGACGCCGTCGGGCGCCACAAGCCATGACGTCAGTCACAGTGCCCGTCGCAGCCATGGCCGCGCTCGGCTGCACCGCCTACAGCGAGGGCACCAGCTGGCGGTTCGCCGATACCGCCTCTTGCGGAGGGTGCCGGTGCGCGACTAAGGAAACGTTGCGGACACAGCACCGGAGAGACCATGAGGTCATCCGATGGCGAGAAGACCGAACCGCACATAACACATCTCGGACGCAGGACCGGGTGTCGCCTTGATGCGGTTATCCACAGGGCCACCGGTGCTGGTTTCCGCTGGCTAGGCTGTGCCGCATGGCAACAGAAGCACCAGAGGTCGCAACGGATCTTGTACTCCGCACCGAAGCTCGTAGGCAGCAGCTCTCTTCCGCGCTCGACGCCAAGCAGCGCGCGAAGCTGGGCCAGTACTTCACACCAGCGCCGGCTGCGGAATTCATTGCCTCACTGGCCAGGCTGGAAGCTGCGGATACCATCCGCATCTTGGACCCGGGTGCTGGCGTTGGCTCACTCACGGCGTCACTTGTGATGCGAGCCCTTCGCCATCTGCCCGGTACGCGGATCAACGTCACCGCCTGCGAAGTTGACCCTCAGTTGCACGACAGCTTGGTAGCCACGCTCGAAGACTGCGTCAATGCAGGGCGCGCCGTCGACAGCCACGTCGAGGTAAACCTCGTGCGAGGCGATTTCATTGCTTGGGCGACGGAAGCGGAAGGGATCTTTGGTGAGCGCCGAGGCCCATTCGATCTGGTGATCATGAACCCCCCATACAAGAAGCTTGCCGCCAACTCGCGTGAGCGCAAGGCGGTGACAGCCGCCTGCACAGAGACGTCCAACCTCTACTCGGCGTTCATGGCGCTCGGGACTCACTTGCTTGCGCCCGGTGGACAGCTGATGGCGATCACGCCCCGCAGCTTTGCCAACGGCCCGTACTTCCGACCATTCCGTCGATACTTCCTTGATCGCATGCACATCGACCACGTACATGTATTCGAGGCCCGGAACAAGGTCTTCGCCGACACAGATGTACTTCAAGAGAACGTCATTTTTTCAGCCACTCGCACCGACTCTCCGGACCGAGGACCCGTCACGATTTCGAGCAGCCGCAGCTACTCGAGCGAGGTCCGCAGCCGCAAAGTCCGGTACGAGGATATGGTGCACCCGTCAGATCCAGAGCATTTCATTCACATTAGCGCCGACGAGGAAGACGTCCAACTCGCCGCCGCCCATGCAAGTCTCCAAGCCACGCTACTGGAAATTAACTGCCAAGTATCGACGGGACGCGTAGTAGATTTCCGCAGCAAGGAGCATCTCCGACCCAACCCAGTTAATGGAGCAGTACCACTCATTTACCCCCTTCACATGCGCGACGGGGGCATCAATTGGCCCGTTCCCGAGGCGAAAAAGAATAACGCCATCATGCTGAACGGCGACACCAGGAAATTGACCTTTCCGCCCGGCCACTACGTCGTCGTGAAGCGCCTATCCTCCAAGGAAGAAAAGCGTCGGGTTGTCGCCGCGGTGTTCGATCCAGAAAACACACCATGCGAACGAATTGGGTTCGAAAACCACGTGAATGTCTTCCATTGTGACGGCGGAGGACTTACTCGTGATTTCACCCGCGGTCTCTGCCTTTGGTTGAATTCCACCCTCCTGGATCGCTTCATCAGGCGGTTCAACGGCCACACCCAAGTCAACGCAACCGATCTCAGGAACCTCCGCTATCCAAGCAAGAGCCAGCTAGAGGCCATCGGTCGCGACTGGCCGCACGGAACGTTGCCGCGCCAAGAGAGGATCGACGACATCGTTGAGCACCACCTGCAGTAAGGGTTAGACGCCGCACCGAACTGACGATGCCTGGTGACCGCTGGCTGATTCCCGATACGTTGGCCGAAAACGTATCAGTCGATACATGCAGGCTGGCGGGTCCTGTGCAGAGCCCCGCCCGAGGCGCCCTGTAGTGTGACCCCGGCTTATGCACTCGATTGCCTGGGGAGGGCGAGCAAAGTGACGAGAGAAGACCAAGAGAAAAAGCTCGGGGAGGCGAGGGAGGTTTTGGCAGCTCTCGGAATGCCTCTAAAACAACAGAACACCCGGACTGCTCTTGTGTTGCTCGCAATGTTCGACCTAAGACCCACTCAGGATTGGTCGGAGGTCAAGGTCAATGCTCTCGGAATAACTGAATGTATGGACTGGATGGCCGAACACTATCCTGACATCCCGAAGGGCACGAAAGACCCGATCAGGTATGCACCGAACAGCCGGGAGTCGGTCCGCAAAGAATCTGTGCATCAACTCGTCTCTGCAGGTGTCCTTTTCAAGAACTCCGACGCCCCAGACAGGGCAACGAACGATAAGAATAACCGATACCACCCAAGCCCGCTCGCCATAAAGGCGCTTGCCACCTTTGGCACGCCTTCCTGGAATGCCGCTCTAGCAGAGTTCCATGAAGAATGGGGAAAGCTGCGCGAAAAGTGGGCTGCCGAACGAGAGGCTCATCGCGTCCCAGTCGTGCTGCCTGACGGCAGCATGAGGTCTCTGAGCCCTGGCGATCATAGCGAACTGATCCGAGCTGTCGTCGAATCCTTCGCGCCCCAATTTACTCCCGGCGGCGAGGTCGTGTACCTGGGAGACACTGGATCCAAGTGGATCGTCGAGAGACCGGAGTATCTTGCCGAGCTAGGTGTGGCGGTAGACCCCCACGGCAAGATGCCAGACGTGGTGATCCACTACACGGAGAGGGATTGGCTGGTGTTGGTCGAGGCCGTCATCTCGACCGGACCGGTCAACAGCCTCCGAGTTGCGCAACTCAAGGATCTCTTCGCTGGCGCTCGCCCGGGGCTCGTGTTCGTGACGGCATTCCAGACCAAGAAGAAGTTCCGCCAGTTCGCTGCCGATATCGCCTGGGAGACAGAGGTCTGGGTCGCAGAAGATAGCACCCATATGGTGCATTTCAACGGGGAGCGTTTCCTGGGGCCCTACGGCGACTAGGCTGATTGGCAAGGGCCGTCCCGCGCACAGGCGGGACGGCCCTCAATTATGGATCGGCGACGACCTACTCTCCCACAAGGTCCCCCTCGCAGTACCATCGGCGCTGGCAGGCTTAGCTTCCGGGTTCGGAATGTTGCCGGGCGTTTCCCCACCGCTGTGGTCACCGAAAATTTGTTGGCACCCGCTACAAGTGGGTGACCTCACACCTCGATCATACAGGTGCTCGAGAGTACCGACGGCGAGCCTGGCCAAGGCGGAACTCTCTGATCGACGTAGCCGATAGCGACCGCGTCTCCCACGGCGCCGGGAAGTGGGTAGATCTCCTCGGGCCGTCCTCCGTAGTGCCGGCGAGTGCATCGGTGATCAGCGTACGCAGTGCAATCACCTGCTCGTCGCTGCGCCAGCCATGCAGGAGCGTGTAGGGCAAGCCTCGTAGTGGTTGCGTAAATCCTTCGTCTGCTGCGGGCCCACCTCGGATGGATGTCACAGCACTCGCTAACCGGCTTGCCGTACAGCCGCGGCATATGCCGGCACCGGAGGCGGCGCCTTGGGCGTAGAGCCGGTCGAAGGCGCCGACGGAGCGTACGGTCCGGCTTCCGCGTCATGCGTAGGGCGACGCAAGCATTCGCCCTTTACGTCGTGTCCATGCCAGGCGTGGGCGTCGTGGTCGAAAATCGGCCAACTGTGGTCGTCAGTAGGGGAGTTATCTGGCCATGCATCCTACTTCGTGCTTTCAGATAGCTACGCTGCATGCCTCCAGAGATCTTGTGACCCTGGCGGATCCAATATGGAGGGGGAAGCTTGAGTACTCATCTGCGCTTTGCACCGGAAATTCTGATCCGTCTGGGTGAGGAGCTGATCCCGCATCCCGACCTCGGGGTGATCGAGCTGGTTCGTAATGCGTATGACGCGGACGCGACGAGGAGCGTCGTCCAGCTTCACAACGCCACGCAACCTGGCGGAACGCTCGTGGTTGAGGACGATGGGGACGGCATGACGGCCGAAGAGATCCGCGAAGGCTTTCTGCTCATCGGGAGGTCGTCCAAGCCTGGTACGCCAGACAGTCGCTCCAATCGACGCCGGATTGGAGAGAAGGGTCTCGGTCGGCTGGCGGCACTCCGTCTTGGCCGCCGGGTAGAGCTGGTGTCGCGTCCACGCAGCGAGCCCGGCGTGGAGCACTCCCTCGTCATTGACTGGTCTGACTACGAAGCGGTCCGCTCCGTCGAGGAGGTGGAGCTTGAGATCGTGAGCCGGCCAACCTCCAAGGCTGCCGGTACGTCGCTCACCGTGCATCGCCTCAAGCAAGGCTTCGACAACGAGCAGATGGAGCGCCTCGCACGCGCAATGCGACTACTCACTGGCTTCTTCAACGACGAGCTCACAAATTTCACTGCAACGCTCATTGCCCCACAATTTGAGCAGGTATCAAATGCAGTGAACCACAGCTTCTTCGACGAGTGCGAGTACAAGCTGGAGGCCCATCTTGACGAAGATGGGTTCGCGAGTGCCGTTCTTTATGATTGGCGAGGCCAGGTAATCACGCGGGGCGACCACATCGACGTTGCACCAGATACAAGCAGCGGACGCCTTCAATCTCCTCTGCGCTATCAGGCACCAGCCGCATCATTCGAGCTGTGGATGTTCCTGTTGAACAAGCGATCCTTCGAGCTTCGTGGATCAAAACGACGGTACACAGACCTGCGGCCATGGCTTCGAGTCGTAGGTGGTGTTCACCTGTTCCACCGAGGGCTGCGCGTGCACCCTTATGGAGATCAGGGCTTCGACTGGCTGGATCTCAATCTGCTCCGCGCCCGCAGCCCTGAGCTGAGGCCATCGACGAACACTAGTGTCGGTCGGGTATCCGTAGAAGACCCGGACGGACTTCTCGTCCCTAAGACGGACCGGATGGGATTCCAGGAGAATTCTGCATTTATCGAACTGCGAGAGTTCGCCCGGAGTGCCACAGACTGGGCCGCCAGGGAGAGGAAGAGAATCCGGGATAACGAACGGCTAGGGAAACCCGCGCCTGCAAGCCGTAGCGAGTCTAGTTATAGTGTTCAGAATAAGCCACCACGCAGGGTCTCCACGGACCACAGCAGAGTTACAGAGTACGACGGACAGACAGAACTTCTTCCCCTCGTGCCGAGTCCACTCACCCGGCGCCAAGAGCCAGTATTGCCGGTTGTCCCACTGGAGCGTCTTCTTTACAGGTGGCTCGCTACAAGAGGCATCCTTTCCGCCACGTTTACGACTATCCCTGTAGCCGAAGCAGCAGGCGCAGCAGAAAATCAAACCCTCACCATCGCAGCATCGGCGATCGACAGCGAGAGGTTTCGAGTCCAGTCTCTCGATCTCAACGAGGCGGTCGAGCGCTCGCTGAGCGCCCTCCGCCCCATCTTGGAGAAGCAAGGGATTACCCTAGTCGAAGACTTTCGAGACGAGTCGATTCTCGTGGCTGGCTCTATCTCAGACCTGACCTCTATCGTGTGGAACCTAACCATCAACTCCGTTAGTTCATTCGCACACGCCAACGATCTTGATGGTCGAAGCATTTTGGTGCGGACCGACGCTGTCGGAGATCGCGCAGTGCTAGAGTTTTCGGACTCAGGTCCAGGTATCATCGACGTTGACCTCACCGATATGTGGCAGCCTGGCGTGACGGGCGAGGGGAGAAAAAGTACCGGCCTTGGACTAACGGTAGTAAGGGATGCAGTATCCGATATGTGTGGTCGACGGCCTGTGGTCGAGGAGAGTGAGGTATCTGCTGAAGCGTACGGCGAGCTCGGCGGCGCGACGTTCCGTGTTCGCTTGCCTATGCTGCCCGAAGGGTAAAAGGTCAATCTGATTGGCAACACGTTCCAGTCCGCACCAGCACACCGGAAATGTCCTCGGGCCGAGGGGGCTTTCGACGGCAGAGTCCCGTTATGCAAGCGACCAATGTCATCGAAGGCACTCTAAGGTCGGCTCTACGGCTGACCGCTAGATCCCGATGGCGGCTCCCGCACCTCCCCCCCGTTCCGGCCCGCCCCGTGGGCAGCCTCACAGGGCTGGACCTTTGCGCAGGATGCGGTGGAAACGTAGCTTGAACGCCTGTTGTCGGGGTGAAACGTGAAAGGTGCTCTCGGTGGGGCGACGCGAGAAGCCGGTCGACCCCGATGCCGGTCCCGTGCAGCGGCTCGCCTACGACCTGCGGGCCCTGCGGGAGAAGGCCGGGAAGCCGCCGTACCGGGAGATGGCCCAGCGGGCGGGCTTCTCCGTGACCGCGCTGTCGCAGGCCGCGGCCGGTGATCAACTGCCGTCCCCGGCGGTCGTCCGGGCGTACGCCGAGGCGCTGGACGCCGATCCGGACGAGTGGGAGCGGCGCTGGCGGGAGGCCGACGCCGCGGTCCGGGCGCCGGCGCCGGACGAGCGGCCGCCGTACCGGGGACTGGCCCGCTTCGAACCGGATGACAGCGATCTGTTCTTCGGCCGGGAGGCGCTCGTCACCGGCGTGCTGGACCTGGTGCGCGAGCACCGGTTCGCGGCGGTGTTCGGGGCGTCCGGCAGCGGCAAGTCGTCGCTGCTGCGGGCGGGACTGATACCGAGACTGCTGCAGGCGGAAGGTGCCGAGCGGCCGGCGGTGATCCGCGTGCTCACCCCCGGAGAGCGGCCTGCCCGGACGCACGAGACCGCCCTCGTCCCGCGCGCCGGCGACGCGGAGACCTGGGTGATCGTCGACCAGTTCGAGGAACTGTTCACCCTGTGCCACGACCGCGCGGAACGCGACCGGTTCCTGGAGCTGCTGCTCGCGGCCCGGCGGCCGGAGAGCCGGCTGCGCGTGGTGATCGCGGTCCGCGGCGACTTCTACGGCCACTGCGCCGACCACCGTGAGCTGGCCGAGGCCGTCTGCCGGGCCGCTTCCCTGGTCGGGCCGATGAGCCGGGACGAGCTGCGGGAGGTGATCAGCGGACCGGCCGCCTCCGCCGGTCTGCACGTGGAGCACGCCCTCACCGCCCGGATCACCGAGGAAGTCGTCGACCGGCCGGGCGCGCTCCCCATGCTCTCCCACGCCCTGCTGGAGACCTGGCGGCGGCGCCGCGGCCGGTTGCTGACCCTGGCCGCGTACGAGGAGACGGGCGGTGTGCGGGGCGCGATCGCCGCTACCGCGGAGGAGGTGTACGGCGGACTGCCGGCGGAGCAGGGCCGTATCGCGCGGCGCATCCTGCTGCGGCTGATCGCTCCCGGCGAGGGAACACCCGACACCCGCCGTCCGGCGTCCCGTGCCGAACTCGGCGGCGGTGCCCAGGACGTGCTGGAACGCCTTGCCGCCGCCCGGCTGGTCACCCTGGACGGCGACACGGTGGAGCTGGCGCACGAGGCGTTGATCACCGGCTGGCCGCGGCTGGCCGGCTGGATCGAGGAGGGCCGGGAGCGGCTGCGCGCGCAGCGCCGGCTCGGCGAGGCCGCCCGCGGCTGGGAGGAACTGGAACGCGACCCCGGTGCGCTGTACCGGGGGTCGCGACTGGCCCGGGCCGAGGAGCTGTTCGCCCGCGTCGAGGAACCGGACGACGACCTCACCCCGCTGGAGCGCGCCTTCCTCACCGCTTCCCTCGCGGCCAGGGACGCCGAGCGGGAGGCCGGGCTGCGCACGGCGCGACGGACGCGTTCGCTGACCGTCGGTCTGTCCGTGTTCCTGGTGCTGGCGCTGGCCGCCGGCCTGATCGCCTGGCAGCGCGACCGGGCGAGCCAGGAGGAGGCGGCCAAGGCCGCCGCCCGCCGCCTGGCCACGGTGGCCGGGAGTCTGCGTTCCACCGATCCGCGCACCGCGGCGCTGCTCGGGGTCGCCGCCTGGCGGACCGCCCCGCTCACCGAGTCCCGCTCGGCGCTGCTCGGCGCCCTGGCGCAGCCGGAACGGGACGCCTTCACCGACCCCCGGACCGGGAAGGGCGTCCGGCGTTTCCTCGCCGACGGCGGCCGGACCCTGCTCAGCGTCGACGGCACCACGGTGACCGCCCGGAACGTGGCCGATCACAAGGTCACCGCCACCTACCACCTGCCGGACGGTACGGAGGCGGGCGACGCCGGTCCCGACGCGCGCCACCTCGACGTCATCGGACCGGACGGGGGCGCGAGGCTGTGGGACCTTCCGCTGGGCAGGCCCGCCGCCGAGCTGGGCGACGCGTCGCTGCAGGGCAGCGCGTCCGACGGGAGCGCGTACCTCACCGGCCCGGCGGACGGCCCGGCCACGCTCCGGCTGCACCGGACGGACGACGGCAAGGTCCTCTTCAGCACCAACATCCCGCGCACCCTCTCCTCCGCGGCCGTCGGTCCCGGTGGCCGGCTGCTCGCCCTCTGCCCCGCGGAAGGGCCGCTCCAGTTGTGGGACACCGCCGGCGGCAAGCGGCTGCCGGGCGCCTGGGAGAAGGCGGACGCGACGGTGTGCGGCACCGGATCCGGCGCGGACGGCGGCGCGCGTCTGCTGGGTCTCAGCGGGGACGGCAGGCGGCTGACCGCCGTCTACGGCACCCGGGCCCAGGTCTGGGACGTGCGCGGCGGACGCGCGCTCGCCGACTTCACCAGCGGCGGCGACACCGGCTTCTCCCAGGCCGCCCTCTCTCCCGACGGGGAGTTCCTGGCCACGGCGGACGGACAGGAACTCGCCGTGTGGCGGCTGGCGACCGGTGGCACGCAGGTCTTCCGTCAGCGGCTGGCCGCGGACGAGACGCACTGGCTGACCTGGACTCCGGGCAGGCAGCGCCTGCTGCGCTACCTCGATGGCGCCACCGTCCACACCCTCGACCTGACCGACCGGCTCACCCCGCACCGGCAGGGCACCCCGGCCGACGCGAGCGTGCTCAGCCCGGACGGCACCGCCCTGGCCACCGTCGCCCGGTCCGGCAGCGGCTACCGCTTCGAGCTGCGTTCCACACGCACGGGCGCGGTCCTCGCCCGGGCGGCGCTCGGCCCGCTGCCGAGTTCGTCCGACGAGGACGTCCCCCGGCCGGCCTTCAGCCCGGACGGCCGCGCGCTCGTCGTCGCCGACACCGTGTCCTCTCGCGGCTCCCTGCGGCTCCGGTTCACCGTGTGGGACGTAACGACGCACAAGGTGCGCAGTGTCGTGGACACCTCCGGCGCCGCCGACCGCCCGGTCACCGGCCTCGCCCTGGGGCCCGGCGGCCGCACGCTGTGGGTCGTCCGCTCCCCCTACGACAGCGACAGCTCCACGACGGAGGTGTGGGACACCGAGCACCACCGGCGGTCGCGGGACGTGCGGGGTCCGGCCGGGGAGGTGCTCGCCGCGCGCCCGGACGGAGCGCTGCTCGTGAGCTCCGACGATCAGTACGCCGATCTCCGGGCCGGAAAGGTCACCGGGCGCTCGCTCGCCGACGGCCGCGAGGTCACAGCGCTGGCCTTCAGCCCCGACGGCAGCCGGCTCGCCGTCGGCGACTCCACCGGGCACGTCACCCTCTGGGACGGCGCACTCCGCCACCGCACGGGTGCGCTGACCGGCACCTCCGACACGGTCGCCCAGGGCGATCCGGAGGCGGTGGGGGCGCTCGCCTTCTCCTCCGACGGCGGCACGCTGGCCGTGGGCGGCGCGAACGGGACCGTGCGGCTGTGGGACACCGAGTCGCAGCAGCTCCTCGGCGCGGACCTGCCCACGCCCGGCGACGAGATCCGCTCCCTCGCCTTCGCGGGCGACGGCGGCACGGTCTACACCGCCGGTCCTTATGTACCGCTCCTGGGTCTCCCCATCGACCCGGACCGGGCCGTCCGCACCATCTGCGGTCGCACCGGCGGCGGACTGACCGAGGCGCAGTGGCGGACCTACGTTCCTGACGCGCCATATCGGGAGATTTGCCCCGACGAGTGAGGGATTTGATTGTTCACAGTGCCCCGCGGGTCGCTGAAAAACGCCTCCGGCCTGAACGATCAGTGACCAGAACGACCGCGGCCTCCCGTCGGTGACGTCGCGAAATCCCCTCCCCTGAGGTTCTGGTCCATGCGCACTCACGCCCTCTTCCCCTCGCTCCTGCTGCTCGGCGCCCTGTCCCTCACAGCCGCCTGCTCGGCCGGACCGGACGGCCCCTCCGTCACGGCGTCCGCCGACGACGGACGCCCCGGCTCCGCCCCCACCCCGTCGCCGGTCCGCGGTGTCGATCCGTCGAAGATCAAGGGTCTGGAGATCGTCGGCGACAGCAGCGAGCACAGCTCCTGCCCCTTCGCGACGAGCTACCCGGCCGTGCCCGGCGCGGAGGCGATGACGGCCGCGATGAAGAAGGACGTGCAGCGGGCCCTGGACCGCTTCCGCTCGGTGGTGTGCGAGGGCGGCGCGGGCGACACCGAGGGTCCTGATCTCAACATCAGCCACCAGTTCCTCGTCGCGTCCGGCGACGTCCTCGGCGTCCGGCTCACCACCCAGGACGGCAGCGTCGCCGGGTCCGGGCTGTCGAACAGGACGTACTGGTACGACGGCAGGGCCGGCGCCCACCGCACGGCCCTCGGTCTCATCGCCGGGGAGTCACAGGACCGCTTCGTCACCGCGTTGAAGGATCGGCTCAAGGGGCGCGAAGGCGTGGACGCCGCCCTCGACGGCGCGTTCTCCGACCCGGCCTCCCGCTCCGCCGTCCTGGACGACATGGCGTTCACCGCCGACGGCGGGCTGCGCGTGGCCTTCGACCGCGGCGATGTGGGCGCTCCGGCCGCCGGGGCCTACGTGGTGACCCTGCCCAGGGAGACGGTCAGCCCCTGGCTGTCCGCTTTCGGACGGCGCGTCCAGGAGCAGACCAGGACGCCCGGCCGTTCACTCGACCTGGGCGCGAGCCACACCCCCGCGCAGGCCGTGCCCACCCACACCGCCTCCGGCGACGACGACACCGACTGCAGGAAAGCCAAGTGCATCGCCCTGACCTTCGACGACGGACCGGCGGCCCCGGAGACCGCGACCCTGCTGACCTACCTGGCGCGGTACAAGGCCCGCGCCACCTTCTTCACCACCGGCCAGAACGTCGCCGCCCACCCGGACCTGGTCCGCGCCGCCGCCCGCGCCGGGAACGAGATCGGCAACCACTCCTGGAACCACCCCGACCTCACCAAGCTCAGCCCTCAGCAGATCGCCTCACAGCTGAGCCGCACCAGCGCCGCCGTCAAGGCCGCGACCGGCAAGGCCCCCACCCTCTTCCGCCCGCCCTACGGCGCCATCGACCCCCGGGTCCGGGCCGCGACCCGGCTCTCCCCCGTGCTGTGGGACGTGGACACCGAGGACTGGAAGTACCGCGACGCCGCCAAGGTCGCCCGGACCGTCATCAGCAAGGCGGAGCGCAACGACGTCGTCCTGATGCACGACATCCACCCCACGTCGGTGGCCGCCGTCCCGCAGATCCTGCGCACGCTGACCGCCCGCGGCTTCCACTTCGTCACGGTCAGCCACCTGCGCGCGAGCCTCTGACCGGCGTCCACCGCCCGACTGCCCCCCGGCAACGGCCACTTGGATCATCAAGGACGTCCGCCACTACGGCTTCGAGGCCGGCCGTTCGGCCCGAGGCCCCGTGGGCCGGGACCGGTCCCGGCCGACCCGTGGTGCCATGCGGGCATGGGCGCGGAGCGTGTGCTGATTCTGCATCAGGGGGACGACCTCGATGTCGAGGAGATCCGTGGGCTCGTGGACTCGATCGAGAGGGAGTCCGGGGGTGATCTGAAGGGGACGCGGCTCACCACCTATCCGGCGGGCGAGCCGAGCCAGGGGCTGGCCGAGGCCCTCGTGTTCCGGCTGGAGCGGGAGGGCGGGCTCACGCCCGGCTCCCTGTCCCGTACGGCCACGTTCCGGTACGAGGTGTCCGGGGGACGGGTGGCCCTGGCCGTGGTGGTGTGGGCGGGGGAGGCCCACGGCTGGGTGCGGCGGGTCGTCCCCGAGCACCTGCGCAAGGTCGAGGCCACCGGTATGGCGCTGACCCGGCGGCCGGGGTGGCGGCGGCTCGCGGAGGACGGCGCGCTGGCGTTCGTCGCCGGGGCGCCGGACGGGGCCGGGCGGCCGTTCGGCGACGACGTGCACGTGGTCGTGAGCGTGCTGCCCCAGGCCAGGCCGCGGCGGATCCGGCGGCTGATGTCCGGCGGCTACATCCAGTGGGTGGACGGCGTGTTCCGCGGTGCCGGCGCGCCGCTCGGACGCGTCGACGTGGCGCACTGGCTCGTCTGCGTGGACGAGCCGCAGCGCGCCCTGCACCTCGCCTACCTCGCCGCCGACCGGAACGTGATGCCGCTGTTGCCGTGGGAGTTGCTGTCCCGCGCCGAGAAGCGCGGCGGAACGAAGCTGGCGTAGGCGTTCCCTCGGGCGGACGAGGGCCTGGACTCGGAGGCGGTGGTCGTGGTGGCGTGGTTCCGGAGACGGCGGGAGCGGCTGCGGGAGCAAGGGGAGAGGGCCGAGAAGCCGGAGGCGGGGCGGGCCGTCGGCGACGAGTACGTGCTGATGCGGGACGCCGCCGGGGAGTTGGAAGCCCTGTGGATCGCCGACGTGAGACGGGCCGACGACATCCCCATCGGGGAGATCCTCGCGTGGCACGGGCTGCGGGACGACGTGACGACGTCGCGGTACCGGGTCGTCCGCAACACCTTCAATGATCGTGGGGGCGTCTTCGTCCGGTTCGTCGGGGACGAGACGACGCGCCAGGACGGCGATGGGGTGCCGCGGCGGGAACTCGTGGTCGGGGAACGGCACTGCGTCCCGCACGAGGACGTCGACGCGTTCCGCCGCGACGCCGTGGCGGGGAACGTCGCACTGCTGAGGACCACCATCGACGCGGCGTCGGCGAGCGACCTGTACCCCTTGTACGACGCCCTGTCGAAGGCGTTCGGTGAGCAGGCGCCGCAGACCCGGGCCGTCCTGCGCGCCCCGCTGCAGTGTGTGACCTGCCTGCGGACCTACTCGCCCCATCTGATCCACGTACGGGACCTGAAGCGTGAGGGCAGGCCGATGGGCGGGACCGTCAGCAGCGCGGAGGGCGCCCGGCAGGTCGCCCGGGCGCTGGCGATGACGGCGTGTCTGGACTGCGGGGGCGAGGTCGCCGTGTGGGTGTACGACCCCGGCGCCGCAGGTCAGGGGTGATCCCCGTCGGATCCCGGTCAGATCCCGGTCAGATCCCGGTCAGGCGAGCGTTCCCGCCAGGGTTCCCGCGAGGGTCAGGGTGAGGAAGGCCGCGCCCCACACCATCGCGAGGCGGATACGGCGGTACTTGAGCGCGGTCGCGCGGGACAGGAACTCCGGGCGGGTCTGGTGACCGGACGGGAACGGGGGCCGGGCGGCCAGGCCGAGCAGGACCAGCGCCGGTGCGCAGGCCGCGCAGCCGGACCAGACGAGGAGTTGCGGGATCACGGCGTACTGGCCGGGCGCGATGACGCCGGCGGTGATCGCGCCGAGCAGGGCGGTCAGGGCCGCGCCCAGCGTCGCCAGGGTCAGTCCCGCTCTGCTGTCGGCCTTCGCGAGTCGCTCCCGGGCCTCGGTCAGGGGCGCCGGGTCGAGTGCGGCGGTGCGCTCGTCTTCGAGTGTGGTCATGAGTCCCCCTCGCTGAACAGCGGCTTCTCCGGGTACCCGGGAGGGGCATTTCTACTACGGCGGCGTCAGGTGTTCCACGTCTCGTCGTACGGGTCGTGCGGGGTGGGCACCGGGCGGGAGCCGGTGACCTCGATGTACGGGATCGGGCCGTCGTTGACGGGGTCCTTGGTGCGGCGGGGGGTGTACCGGCCGGTGACCTCCAGCCAGGTGTCGGGGCTCAGGACCGGGGGGACGTCGCCGGTGAGGGCGATCTTGACCGGCTGGGCGTCCGCGGCGCAGCAGTTGAGGCCCATGCGGACCAGGTAGGGGGTGCCCGCCCGGTCCAGGGTGACGAAGCCGGTGATCTTCAGCTGGCGGCCGCGCAGGGAGCGGCCGTCGTCGTAGACCGCCCGGCCCGCGTAGTCGGCGACGCCGAGGCGGAGGGGGCCACGGTCGGGGAGGTCCGGGAAGCCGAAGGGCTTCGTCAGGGCCGTGCCCGTGTGGGCCGCGCTGTAGGAGCCGAGGGCCGGCGGGGCGACCAGGATCAGGGCGAGCACCGGGAGGGTGAGCAGCCAGGAGACGCGGGGTTCGTGGTGGTGGACGGCCGTCTTGCCGCGGCGGCGGTCGTACCAGAGCGTCGCCGCCGCCGTCGCGATCAGCACCGCGCCCGCCAGCAGGACCAGCGGGCGCAGGCCCGACTTGACGTAGCGCAGGTAGAGGTCGGTCGTGCCGGCGTGCAGCAGGGTCGCGCCGAGCAGGAACAGGAGGGCCGACTGGGCCAGGCGGTTCACAGCAGGACCGTTCCGGTCAGGGCCGACACGACGACGGCCAGGGCGAAGGTCGCGGGGGCGAACCGCAGGGCGAAGGCGCGGCCGAAGGTGCCCGCCTGCATCGCGAACAGCTTCAGGTCGATCATCGGCCCCACCACCAGGAACGTCAGACGGGCCGTCAGGGAGAACTGGGTCAGCGAGGCCGCCACGAACGCGTCCGCCTCCGAGCAGAGGGAGAGGAGCACGGCCAACACGGCGAGGACCAGCACCGACAGCACCGGGTGGTCGGCCGCCAGACGCAGCCAGCCCGCCGGCACCACCGCCTTCAGGGTCGCCGCGGCCATCGCGCCGACCACCAGGAAGCCGCCCGCGTGCGTGACGTCGTGCCGCACCGCGTCCCAGAAGGCCGCCCCCTTGCCCTGCCCCTCGTGCGAGGTCCCGGCCGGGAGGCGCAGCCAGTCCGTGCGGCCCAGGCGGTGCCAGAGCCAGCCCATCGCGCAGGCCACCAGCAGGCTCGCGACGAAGCGGGCCAGGACCATCTCGGGGTCGCCGGGGAACGCGACGGCCGTCGCCGTCAGCACGATCGGGTTGATGGCGGGCGCCGAGAGGAGGAACGCCAGGGCCGCGGCCGGTGTGACCCCTCGGCGGACCAGGGCCCCGGCCACCGGCACCGACGCGCACTCGCAGCCCGGCAGCACCGCGCCCGCCGCGCCCGCGACCGGGACCGCCAGGGCCGGGCGGGCGGGCAGGGCCCGGGCGAAGAAGGACGGCGGCACGAACACCGCGATCGCCGCCGAGAGCAGCACGCCCAGCACCAGGAACGGCAGCGCCTGGACCATGACCGCGACGAACACCGTCATCCAGCTCTGCATCACGGGTGCGGACAGCGCCCCGCGGATCGGGTCCTGGAACATCACCGCCGTGAGCAGCAGGAGAGTGAGGAGGAGCGGGGAGTCGAAGTGCCTGCCCTCTTCGCGGTCCGGCTCGCTGTCCGCGCGCTCGCCGCTCTCCGGCGGGGCGGTCTTCGTGATGGCCACGGGCCCGGTACCTCCGCCTGTGCGCACGGGCATTCCCATTCCCTCCCCTTCTGTACGCGCCGACGGGCCCGGGCGTTCAAGCCCCAGGGCCCTTTTCTGGAACCAGCCGTCCCGGTGAGGCAGTCTTCTCCTCGTGGGGAGCGTTCCGAACCAAGGTCAGCCGGGTGACACGGCCACGCACATGATCGTGTGCGGTGACGACGGGCTGGCGCACCGGCTCGCCGCCGAACTCCGGGGCGTCTACGGCGAACAGGTCACGCTCGTGGTGCCGCCCTCGGGCCGCCGGGTGCGGCAGCCGGTGGTCGGACGGGCCCGGGCCGCGTCGGCCGCGCTGCTCGACCGGTTCGTGAACGCGGCCGCCAACCGCTCGGGCACGGGCGGCGCCGAACCCGCCCCGGCCGAACAGGTCGTCGAGGCCGCCGAGATCACCGAGGCCGTGCTCGGCGAGGCGGGCGCCGACCGGGCGGCCGCGCTGGCGCTCGTGTACGACGACGACGAGACCAACATCCGCGCCGCCCTCACCGCCCGGCGCCTCAACCCCCGTCTGCGTCTCGTACTCCGGCTGTACAACCGGCGGTTGGGGCAGCACATCGAGGAACTGCTGGACCAGACGGCCGCCCTGGCCGGCGCGGCGGGGCCGGGCTCCGCGGGACTCGACGCGTCCACGACCGTGCTCTCCGACGCCGACACGGCAGCGCCCGCGCTGGCCGCGACCGCCCTGGTCGGCACCAGCAAGGTCGTCCAGACGGAGGGGCTCGTACTGCGCGCGGTGGAGCGGCAGCCGCCGCGGCCGGGCGAGGTGGCCGATCCCGGGCTGTGCACCCTGGCGCTGCTGTCCGCGACGAGCAACGACCCGGCCGGGGCGGACGGTTCGGAGGGCAGCGGGGAGCAGGGGCCGCGGCTGCTGCCGGACGAGGCGGCGGTGGCGTCGGCGACCGGGCGCGGGACCGTGGTCCTGGAGCAGGTGTCGTACTCCGGGCCGTCCCTGCCGTCGGGCCGGGGCGGTGTGCCGCCGTTCGCCTCGCTGTTCTCGCGCCGGCTGCGCTGGTCGCTGGCCGGTCTGGTGGGATGTGTGCTCGCGCTCGCCGTCGCGCTGATGTTCGTGACCGGGGAGCATCCGCTGTACGCGACGTACGTGACGCTGCTCGACCTGTTCGGCATCAACGACCCCGCGTTCCACGCGTCGACGGGGCGGCAGGTCCTGCAACTGCTGTCCGGGCTGGTCGGGTTGCTGCTGCTGCCGGTGCTGCTGGCCGCGGTGCTGGAGGCCCTGGGCACGTTCCGCAGCGCGTCCGCGCTGCGCAAGCCGCCGCGCGGGCTCGGCGGGCACGTGGTGCTGCTCGGGCTCGGCAAGATCGGCACGCGGGTGCTGACGCGGCTGCGGGAACTGCACATCCCCGTGGTGTGCGTGGAGTCCGATCCGGAGGCGCGGGGTCTCGCCACGGCGCGGCGGCTGCGGGTGCCGGTGGTGCTCGGGGACGTCACGCAGGAAGGGGTGCTGGAGGCCGCGAAGATCCATCGGGCCCATGCGCTGCTGGCGTTGACCAGTGCGGACACGACGAATCTGGAGGCCGCGCTGTACGCCCGGTCCGTGCGGCCGGACCTGCGGGTGGTGCTGCGGCTGTACGACGACGACTTCGCGACGGCCGTGTACCGGACGCTCCGGGCCGCGCACCCGTTCGCCCTGACCCGGAGCCGGAGCGTGTCGCACCTGGCCGCGCCCGCGTTCGCCGGGGCCATGATGGGGCGGCAGATCCTGGGGGCGATTCCGGTGGAGCGGCGGGTGCTGCTGTTCGCGGAGGTAGAGGTGGCCGGGCATCCGCAGCTGGAGGGGCGCACGGTCGGGGACGCGTTCCGGGCCGGGGCGTGGCGGGTGCTGGCGCTCAACACGGCTCCCTCCGGGCGGCGCGGTGACGGGGAGGGCGCGGAGGAGGACGGCGCTCCGGCTTCGGGGCTGGTGTGGGATCTGCCGTCCACCTATGTGCTGGGGTCCGGGGACCGGGTCGTGCTGGCGGCGACACGGCGGGGGCTCGCGGAGCTGCTGGGGCGCAGACGGCGGGAGCGGACCGGGACGTGACGCCGAGCGGTGCCGCGCACGGCTCGGCGTCACGAGACGCGTGTCACCTCACCCGGTGACGCTCTTCAGGTGCCTCTCCGCGAACTCCAGCTCCAGCCGGACCTGCTTGATCCGCTCGTCCACCACCAGCGATCCGTGCCCGGCGTCGTAGCGGTACACCTCGTGGACCGCGCCTCTCGCCTCCAGGCGCTTGACGTAGTTCTCGATCTGGCGGATCGGGCAGCGCGGGTCGTTGACACCGGCGGAGATGTAGACCGGGGCCTTGACCTGGTCGACGTAGGTGAGCGGGGAGGAGGCCTCGAAGCGCTCGGGGACCTCTTCCGGGGTGCCGCCGAGGAGCGTGCGGTCCATCGCCTTCAGCGCTTCCATCTCGTCGTGGTAGGCCGTGACGTAGTCGGCGACGGGCACCGCCGCGATGCCCAGCGTCCACGCGTCGGGCTGGACGCCGAGGCCGAGGAGGGTGAGGTAGCCGCCCCACGAACCGCCGGTGAGGACCAGGCGGTCGGGGTCCGCGAGGCCCGATTCGACGGCCCAGGCGCGCACCGCGGCGATGTCCTCGAGCTCGATGAGGCCGACGCGGTGCTTGAGGGCGTCCGTCCAGGCGCGGCCGTAGCCCGTCGAGCCGCGGTAGTTGACACGGATCACCGCGTAGCCGTGGTCGACCCATGCCGCCGGGCCCGCCGCGAAGGAGTCGCTGTCGTGCCACGTCGGGCCGCCGTGGATGTCGAAGACCGTGGGGAGCGGGCCGGTGGCGCCCGCCGGCTTCTGCACGAGGGCGTGGATGCGGCCGCCCGGGCCCTCCACCCACACGTCCTCCACCGGCACCGAGCCGGGCGACTTCATGCCGGGCGGGTCGAGCACGACACCGCCCGCCGTGGAACGCACCGCCGACGGCTCGGCCGCCGACGACCACAGGTACTCCACGCTGCCGTCGGGCCGGGCCGAGGCACCGGACACCGTGCCGGGCGGGGTCGGGATCTCCGCCAGGGCGCGGCTCGCCAGGTCGTAGCGGAACAGCTCGCTGCGGGCCTCGAAGCTGTGCACGATGAGCAGGCCGCTGCCGTCCGGATACCACTCGGCGCCGACGTCGCCCGGCAGCTCCAGCGCCAGGTCCGTCTCCTCGCCGGTGGCCACGTCCCAGACGAGGGGCTCCCAGCGGCCCCGGCGCTGGTGGCCGATGAGCAGGCGGGTGTCGCCGTCGACGGGGGCGAAGCCGAGGACCTCCAGGCCCAGCTCGCGGGTGCCGCCCTTGGTGTCGTCGAGATCGGCGACCGGCGTGCCGTCGGGGCGCAGGACGCGCAGGGCCGAGTGCATCGCGTCGCCGTGCTCGGTGTGCTCGATGGCGATGAGCGAGCCGTCGTGGGACAGGTCGCCGACGCCGGCCGACTCGCGGTGGCGGTAGATCTCCGCCGGGGCCTCGCCGGTGCGGACGAGGTGGATCGTCGTGCCGTCCTCGTCCGTCGAGCGGCCGACCACCGCCGTGCGCCCGTCCCGGCCGAGGGCGAGGCCCGCCGGGTACGAGGCGTCCAGGCCCTCGGCGGCCGGCTCGTCGGCGCCGCCCTCGAAGGGCTGGCGGCGCCACACGCCGAACTCGTCGCCGTCCTTGTCGTCGAACCACCAGATCCAGGCGCCGTCCGGCGACAGCACGCCGTCCGTCGTGCCGTTCGGCCGGTCCGTCACCTGGCGCTGCTCGCCCGTCGACCGGTCCCAGGCGTACAGCTCGTACGTCCCGGTCGCGTTCGACACGAACAGGGAGCGGTCCGGCGCGTCCTCCGCCCAGTCGGGCAGGGAGACGCGGGGCGCGCGGAAGCGCTTCTCCCAGTCCGGCATCCGCTCCTGCTGTCCCGCCTGTACCTCTTGCTCGTGCTGGTCCCGCTGATCCCGAGCGTCGGACCCGTTGCTCTCAGTCATGGCCCCATACTGCACGCCGTCACCGACATTTCGCTGGCGAGGTCCCCAGCCTGTGGATAACCTCCACCGGTTCCCCTTCCGGGCAGGTCGGGTAAACGGCCCGGCGGCCGCCTCCCGTTGCCGACCCCGCGGGCGGGAGCGGTCCGGCGGCCCCGTACCGTGGGGGTGTGTACCGGTTTCTGCTGACGCCCCGATGGTGGGGGATCAACCTCTTCTTGTTGCTGTCGATCCCCTTCTGCATCTTCATGGGGTCCTGGCAGCTGGGCCGGTTCGAGGACCGCGTGCAGGACCATCGCACGGCGACCGAGCAGGTCGCCGAGGCGAAGCGCGAGGCGCCGCGGCCGCTCGGCGAGATGCTGCCGGTGACGAAGGCGACGTCCGGCAAGCTGGTCACCGCGACCGGGCGCTACGGCAAGCAGTTGCTGGTGCCGGGGCGGCAGCTCGACGGCAAGCAGGGCTTCTACGTCCTGACGCTGCTGCGCACCGACTCGGGCGAGGCGCTGCCGGTGGTCCGCGGCTGGCTGCCCGGTGCCGCCGACGCGGCCGAGGCCCCCGCCCCGCCGGCCGGTGAGGTCACCGTCACGGGGGCGCTCCAGGCGTCCGAGACGCCGGGTGACAACGGCGTCAGCGCGCAGGGCGGACTGCCGGCCGGGCAGACGGCGGCGATCAGTGCGGCGTCCCTGGTGAACCTGGTGCCCTACGACGTGTACGACGCGTGGGTCACGCTGGCCGAGGGCGATGCGGGGATGAAGGCCGTGCCCGCCGCGGCTCCGCCGGACACGGGGCTGGACCTGAAGGCGTTCCAGAACCTGGGTTACACCGCGGAGTGGTTCGCCTTCGTGGGATTCGTGATCTTCATGTGGTTCCGGCTGCTGCGGCGTGAGGTGGAGTTCGCGCGGGACGCGGAGCTGGGGCTGGTGCCGGAGGAGGAGCCTGTCGCCGTGGACGCCGCCGTGAAGTGAGGCGGCGTTCGCCGGGTGGTCCGCAACCGTCCGCGACCCGCCGTGACGGGGTGCCGCCGCGCGGGTGACGCAACGGCGACCGCGCGTCTACGCCCCCGCCAGCAGCCCCGTCCAGTACACCGTCCCCGCGCACGCGTTGGGCACGGTCACCGTGCTCCCGGCCGAGCCGGACGCCGGGGAGTACGTCACCACGACGCTGCCGTCGGTCGTGCCGTCCTCCGTGGCCAGCTGCGGGGCCACGCCCGCGTCGCCGCCGGTGGAGGTGCCGCCCGTGGTCGTCGTCGTGCCGTCCGACGGCGTGGGGTCGGGCGTCGGGTCGGGGTCGCCGGGATCGCCGCCCGGGGTGGGACAGGTCTCGGTGGGGACCCACGCGAACTTCACGTCGTAGGCGGTGCCCGGCTGGAGCACCAGCTCGGCGGCCTCCAGGGACGGGTTGGGCAGACCGGCCGCCGCGTCCCCGGCCACGTGCCGGGCGGCGCCGATCTTGGCGGGGTCGGCCGCGCCCTGCGGCAGCGCGGTCACCGAGCCGGGGGCGGAGACCGTGCAGCTCGCGGCGGAGACGTTGGTGACGCGGAAGGAGCCGTAGACCGCGCCGGTGGAGTCGGGGGCGGCGCTGCTGCCGGCCGCGGGGCCGAGCTGCGCCGGGGTGCACGCCGGGATGCCGGCGGCGGCGGTGGAGGACGGGCCGGCGCCCTGGGGCGTGCCGGTGGCGGCGCCGGAGCCCTGGCCCTTGTCCTCTTCCTTCTTGCCGTCCTTGTCCTTGCCCTCGGGCTTGCCGGAGGTGCCGGCGCCGCTGCTCTCGCCGCCGTCCGGTCCCTTGCCCTCGCTCGCGCCGCCCTGGGCCTCGGAGGCGTGGCCTATGGCCGAGGGGTTGGCGTCGGAGCCGGTGGCGTTGGAGACGTGTACGAGGGCGGGGATGGCGGTGCCGATGAAGAGCGCGGCGGCGGCCATGCCCACGACGGCCTGCCGCTTGCGTGCCCGGCGCTGGGGCACCGCCTTGCGCAGGTAGTCCAGGGTGCCGTCGCGCGGCTCCACCTCCTGCACCACCTGGTGCAGCATCGTGCGCAGGTCCAGCTCGTCCGAGTCGAGCCCCTGAGGGCCCTGGTCGTCGGGGCCGTGGTTCACAGTTCCGTTCCCAGCGTGCGATTGCTTCGGATCTTGCCCGTGCAGCCTTGTCGGCTCGTGCCACTCGAAGGGCTCGTGCCGGTGGCGCCCGTCACGGCGCGCGCCGTCTGACTCGCTCATGCCGGCGCCTCCATGGCCAGCCTGAGCGCCGCGATCCCGCGCGAGCCGTACGCCTTGACCGAGCCCAGGGATATGCCGAGCGTCTCGGCGACCTGCGCCTCGGTCATGTCCGCGAAGTAGCGCAGCACCAGCACCTCGCGCTGGCGGCGCTGCAGGCCCTTCATCGCCTTGATGAGGGAGTCGCGCTCCAGCTGGTCGTAGGCGCCTTCCTCGGCGCTCGCCATGTCGGGCATGGGCTTCGACAGCAGCTTGAGGCCGAGGATGCGGCGGCGCAGCGCCGAGCGCGAGAGGTTGACGACCGTCTGGCGCAGGTACGCCAGGGTCTTCTCGGGGTCGCGGACCCGCTTGCGGGCGGAGTGGACACGGATGAAGGCCTCCTGGACGACGTCCTCGCAGGAGGCCGTGTCGTCGAGGAGGAGCGCGGCGAGACCCAGCAGCGAGCGGTAGTGCGCGCGGTAGGTCTCGGTGAGGTGGTCGACGGTCGTACCGGCCGCGACACCGTCCTCGGCGCCGTCACGCTGGTTCGGTATGCGGGCCGGCCGCGCTGCGGGCACGGGCGCGATCACCGGCATGCCACCGGGCGTACCGGGCATGCGGGGTCGGAGAGCCGCCGGACGGGGCGGTCGAAGGACCGTGCCGCGTGCCGCGCTGAAGTCGAGTACCTCTGCCACGCCTGTTGGACACGCTGACCCCCGCGAGGGTTGTACGTGCCGGGCGTCACTTTCACGCCGACCGTCGTCGCCGACGGTCTACCCGCGTCAGGCAGCACAACCGATAGTGCATCAAATGCCCTCATGCGTCCCGCTCTTCCCCTATGTCCAGATGTGAACGGACGTCCCCACGTCCGGTTCCAGGCGTCCCCACGCCTGATGAAGCGCTCCCACGGCCCAAGAGGCGACCGCAAAGACGCTCCCCGCCCTCCGCGCGGTTGCGGAGGGCGGGGAGGTAAATCCTCTGATGCCGAAGCGCCTCGGACAAGTGGTCCGAACCATCGACCGGCTCACATGTCGTACACAGATCCTACAAACCACCTGTGACACGGGCCTTAGGTCTCACCACGGCGAAGGCTCACGAGACCCCCGGCAGGGCGGTGAGCGGCCGGGTCAGGGCAGCTCGGCCGCGACCAGTTCGGCGATCTGCGCGGTGTTGAGCGCGGAGCCCTTGCGCAAGTTGTCGCCGCAGACGAAGAGTTCGAGCGCCGTGGGGTCGTCCAGCGCGCGCCGCACCCGCCCGACCCACGTGGGGTCGGTGCCGACGACGTCGGCGGGGGTCGGGAACTCCCCGGCGGCCGGGTCGTCGAACAGCACGACGCCGGGGGCTGTGGCGAGGATCTCGCGGGCCTTGTCGACCGTGACCTCGCCCTCGAAGCGGGCGTGCACGGTCAGCGAGTGCGTGGTGATCACCGGTACGCGGACGCAGGTGACGGCCACGGGGAGGCCGGGCAGGCCGAGGATCTTGCGGGTCTCGTCCCGCACCTTCAGCTCCTCCGAGGACCAGCCGTCCTCACGCGCCGTACCGGCCCAGGGCACGACGTTCAGCGCGACCGGCTCCGGGAACGGCCCCGTCCGGTCCCCGACGGCCCGCCGCACGTCACCGGGGCTGGTGCCCAGTTCCGTGCCGGCGACCAGGGACAGCTGCTGCCGCAGGGTGGCCACGCCCTCGCGCCCCGCGCCGCTGACGGCCTGGTACGAGGAGGCGACCAGCTCGCGCAGCCCGTACTCGGCGTGCAGCGCGCCCAGCGCGACGATCATGGAGAGCGTCGTACAGCTGGGGTTGGCGATGATGCCGCGCGGGCGCATCCGCACCGCGTGCGGATTGACCTCGGGCACGACGAGCGGCACGTCCGGGGCCATCCGGAACGTGCCGGAGTTGTCGACCACCACCGCGCCCTTGGCGACGGCGACGGGCGCCCACCGCTCGGCGACCTCGTCGGGGACGTCGAACAGGGCGACGTCGACGCCGTCGAAGGCCTCCTCGGTGAGCGCCACGACCTCGGTCTCCTCGCCGCGCACGGCCAGCTTGCGGCCGGCCGAGCGCGGGGAGGCGACGAGTCGGATCTCGCCCCAGATGTCCGCCCGCTGGGACAGGATCTGGAGCATGACCGTGCCGACGGCTCCGGTCGCTCCGACCACGGCGAGCGTGGGCCGGCCCGATCGGCCGGTCTGCCCGTCTGCGGCCATCAGCGGCCGGTGCCTCCGTAGACGACGGCCTCGTCGCTGTCGGAGTCGAGCCCGAACGCGGAGTGCACGGCACGGACGGCCTCGGGCACGTCGTCGGCGCGCGTGACGACCGAGATGCGGATCTCGGAGGTCGAGATCAGCTCGATGTTCACGCCCGCGTCGGACAGCGCCGTGAAGAAGTCGGCCGTGACACCCGGGTTGGTCTTCATGCCCGCGCCGACCAGGGAGATCTTGCCGATCTGGTCGTCGTAGCGCAGGGAGTCGAAGCCGATGCCGGCCTTGTTCTTCTCCAGCGCGTCGATGGCCTTGCGGCCCTCGGTCTTCGGCAGCGTGAAGGAGATGTCCGTCAGCCCCGTGGAGGCGGCGGACACGTTCTGCACGACCATGTCGATGTTGATCTCGGCGTCGGCGATCGTGCGGAAGATCGAGGCCGCCTCGCCCGGCTTGTCCGGCACGCCGACGACCGTGACCTTGGCCTCGGAGGTGTCGTGCGCGACACCGGAGATGAGAGCCTGCTCCACCTGCGTTTCCCCTTGCGCTTGCTTCTTGACGATCGGCTCGCTGCTGACCCAGGTGCCCTGGAGTCCGCTGAAGCTGGACCGGACGTGGATCGGGATGTTGTACCGGCGGGCGTACTCCACGCAGCGGTGGAGCAGCACCTTGGACCCGGACGCCGCCAGCTCCAGCATGTCCTCGAAGGAGATCCAGTCGATCTTCCGGGCCTTCTTCACCACACGCGGGTCGGCGGTGAACACGCCGTCGACGTCGGTGTAGATCTCGCACACGTCGGCGTCGAGGGCGGCGGCGAGGGCCACCGCGGTGGTGTCCGAGCCGCCGCGGCCGAGGGTGGTGATGTCCTTGGTGTCCTGGCTGACGCCCTGGAAACCGGCGACGATCGCGATGTTGCCCTCGTCCACCGAGGTCTTGATCCGACCCGGCGTGACGTCGATGATCCGGGCTTTGTTGTGGACCGAGTCGGTGATGACACCTGCCTGGCTGCCGGTGAACGACTGGGCCTCGTGGCCCAGCTTTTTGATCGCCATGGCCAGCAGGGCCATGGAGATCCGCTCTCCCGCGGTCAGCAGCATGTCGAGCTCGCGCCCGGCAGGCATCGGGGAAACCTGCTCGGCGAGATCGATCAGCTCGTCCGTCGTGTCGCCCATCGCGGAAACCACGGCAACCACCTGGTTGCCGTTCTGCTTCGCTTCCACGATCCGCTTGGCGACGCGCTTGATGCCCTCGGCATCGGCTACGGAGGAGCCTCCGTACTTCTGCACGACAAGGCCCACGTGCGCTCCTCGCTCAATCCGTCTCTATCCGCTCATACGCATTCGTACTGCGGTCGGCTCAGTCTAACGAGCGTCCGAAAATCCCTTCCGCGATATCGCATGGTGAGATTTCCGGGGTACTCGTCCAGAGCTGCTCATGCCCATCTGGGCACGGGCCACGCGAGAAAGTGCCCGGCGTCACAGGCGACACCCGTCCGGTCCCGGTGAGCAAACTTTCAAGCACTATGGTTCGCCTGTGCGCGTACTCCTGGTGGAAGACGATGAACCGGTCGCCGAGTCGCTGCGGCGCGGCCTGAAGCGCTACGGCTTCGAGGTCGAGTGGGTGAGCACGGGCGCCGCGGCCCTGGAGCACGAGGGACCGTACGACGTCGTCCTGCTGGATCTCGGCCTGCCCGACACCGACGGCCTGGACGTCTGCAAGGCGCTGCGCGAGCGCGGTGACGTCCCGATCATCGTGATCAGCGCCCGCAGCGACGAGACGGACCGCGTGGTGGGCCTGGAGATCGGCGCGGACGACTACGTCTCCAAGCCGTTCGGCGTCCGGGAGGTCATCGCCCGGATACGAGCGGTCATGCGGCGCGTGCAGCCCCGCACCCCCGCCGCCGAGGCCCCCGGCACGGGCCCCGACCGCTACGGCCCGCGCCTGACCGTCGACCGCAAGGCGGCCCGGGTGCACCTGGACGGCGAGGAGGTGGCCCTCGCGCCCAAGGAGTACGACCTGCTGGCCTTCCTCACCGAGGAGCCCGGGGCGCTGATGTCGCGCGAACAGATCATGGAAGCGGTCTGGGACGCGAACTGGTTCGGGCCGACCAAGACGCTGGACGTGCACGTGGCGGCGCTGCGCCGGAAGCTGGCCGGGGCGATCGCGATCGAGGCCGTGCGCGGGGTCGGGTTCCGCCTGGAGATCGTCAAGGACGAGGGAAGCGGCGAGGCGCGGGCGAACGGCCAGAACGGCGCCGCAGGGTCATGATCCGCCAGCTCGTCCGCAGCTACGTCCTGCTCGTCGCGGTGGCCATCGCGCTGTTCACCGTGCCGGTGGCGTTCACCCTGACCGATCAGCTGCGGGGTGACACCAGGTCGGCCGTCCTGCGCGAGGCCGACGCCATGGCCCTGCTGCTGGGCGACGACCGGCCCGCCTCCTGCCAGGCCCTGGAGGAGATGGCCCGGGCCTACGAGGACGAGATCCAGGTCACCCGCACCGCGAGCTGCCCGGCGGACCTGCCGCGCCCGGCGGCGGACGCGGCACTGACCAGGGCCCTGGAGGACGGCGAACCCACGACCGACTGGGGCTCCTCCTTCATCTGGGGCCCCGAGCTGGTGGTCACGGTGCCCGCCCGCGCGACCGGCACGGACCGGGTCGTCGGCGCCGTGCGCATCGTGTACTCGACCGGCGAGATGACCGACCGCCTGTGGCAGATCTGGGGCTTCCGGGCGGTCCTCGCCCTGCTCGTGCTCGGCGTCGCGGCCGTCATCGGCGTCGTGGTCGCCCGCCGCCTCACCCGGCCCCTGCGCCAGCTGAACGACATGGCGAGCAAGTTCAGCGACGGCGACCTGACCGCCCGCTCCCCCGTGACCGGCCCGCCCGAGACCCAGACGCTGGCCCGCACCCTCAACCAGGGCGCGGAACGCCTGGACACGCTGATCGCGGCCCAGCGCATCTTCGTCGCGGACGCCTCCCACCAGCTGCGCACCCCGCTGACCGCGCTGCGGCTGTCCCTGGACAACATCGCGGACGGGGTCGACGACGAGTTCGTGCGCGAGGACGTGGAGCAGGCGACGGCGGAGGTCGTCCGGATGAGCCGCCTGGTCAACGGCCTGCTGGTGCTGGCCCGGGCCGAGGCCAAGGTGTCGGCCGCCGAGCCGCTCCCGCTGATGGACATCGTGCGGGAACGGCTCGCCGTGTGGAGACCGGCCGCCGACGAGCGCGGAGTCACCATCGCGCTCAGGGGGAGTGCCGACGGCCGGTCGTCTGTGCTGGCCAGCCCCGGTCACCTGGACCAGATGCTGGACAACGTGCTCTCCAACGCCCTGGAGGTGTCACCGGACGGCGGGACGATCACCGTGCGGGTGGAGCACCGGGGCGACGTGGTGGAGGTGTCGGTCCTGGACGAGGGACCCGGCATGTCGGACGCCGAGAAGTCCCGTGCCTTCGACCGTTTCTGGCGGGGCCAGGGCCTGACCGGCAAGTCGGGCTCCGGCCTCGGTCTCGCCGTCGTCCGGCAGTTGGCGACGGACGACGGCGGGACCGTGTCCCTCACGGACGCTCCCGGGGGCGGCCTGTGCGTGACGATCACGCTCCGGGCGTCCCACCGGGCCGACCGCTGAGGCGGCTCACCCCTCCGGCATCTTGGAGGAGTGGTGGTTCACGATGAGCCACCTGCCGTCGGGCTGCTTCTCGTAGGCGTAGGTGTAGCGGGCCTTGACGGTGCTCTTCGCGCCCGTCTTGTGGTCGGTGAGCGCGAACTCGTAGACGCCCGTGTCGATGACGGTGTCGCGGTCGAGGATGTTGACCACGGACTCGATCTTCGTGCCGGACGGCTTGTTCTGCAGGAAGTGCTCGAAGTAGTCGACGATCTCGGCTCGGTCCGTGCGGACGTTGTTGGAGACGGTCGGCAGCAGCACCGCGTCCTTGGCGTACAGGTCGGCGACCTTCTGCGGGTCGCCCGTCTGCAGCGCGGCGTTCCAGTTGTCGAACAGGCCGAGCACCTGTGCCTTGGTGGCGGTCCCGGCGGGCTTGTGGGCCTTGCCCCTGGAGTCGGCCCCGGCGACGCCGGCACCGGCGGCGAAGGTGCCGGCGGCGACGACGGCGACTGCGGTGGCGAGGGCTATGCGCTTGCCTGTGGAACGGGTGGCCATCGCGAACTCCTTCATCAGGGAGGGGTGTTGCTCCCTCCGTCGGCTCCGGTTCGCTTCCGGGGGAGGAAGTGACTCCAGATTCGCGTGGCACCGGTTAGGGCCCGTGCAGGCGATGTACAGCGGGCGTACAAGGCGGACCCAAATGACGCTTCGTGACGGGGCGCTCACGCCTCCTGCGGCGTGAGCGCCGTGGCGAGGGCCAGGATCAGCAGGCGGCAGTGCTCGGTGGGCGGCAGCCCCAGTTCCATCTTGAACGGCTGGCCCGCGCCGAGGACGAGTTCACGGGCGAGCGCCGGGTCACCGGTGAGTGCCGCCAGGCCGGCCCGCAGCAGGCGCGCCTTGTACGTGTCCCCGTGCTGGTCCCCGAGGACGCGCAGGCACCTGGCCATGAGCCGCTCCGCCCGGGCCAGGGCCTCCTCAATCTCGCCGGCGACCAGCGCGGCGACCACGCTGTCCTCCTCCAGCCGCCTGGCCGAGGCGTGGTCCTCGCCCAGCAGTCTCCTGGCTTCCGCCAGGTAGTCCTCGACCTGGGGGCTCTGCGGCCACGGCTCGTCGACCCAGTGCAGGTGCAGCCGTGCCTCGAAGGCCTCGGGATGCTCGGGTCCCAGCAGGCGGGTCGCCTCCGCGAGGTACTCGCGGGCCGCCGCCCCGGCGTGGTCGCAGCCCCCGCGTGTCAGGCACTGCACGAGCCAGCGGCGTATCCGGAAGGTCGCCGGATCGGCGGGGCCGTTGTGCTCCAGGCTCTCCGCCAGCGCCTCTTCGAGCAGGGCGACGGCCCGCGCCCGGTCCCCCTGGTCCTCCACGCATCTGGCCAGCAGCCCGGCCACGTTCAGGGTGTCGCCGTGCCCACGGCCCCAGATGCGTTCGGCCGCGGGCCTGGCGCGCTCGAGCAGCACGGCCGCGCGGTCGGTGAAGTGGTTGCTCTGCAGGTAGGCGGCCGCGTCCAGGAACAGCAGCAGGGAGAACTGGGTGTCGGTCGCGGGATCCGTGTGGCCGGCGAGCGCCTCGATGTGCGTGGTGAGGTCCCGGAGGTCCTGGGTGAGCCTCGCCTCCTTGGGCGCCTGGAGGAGGAGCAGTCCCACGGCGGCGGCCCGGCAGGAGTCGATCATCTCCGCGTCCCGGTAGGGGTCGTCGGGGTCCGGGGTGCGGGCGACGGCCTGGACCAGCCGGTGCACCGAGAGAGTGTCGCCGTGCAGGGTGATCAGGCTGTGGGCGGCCAGCCGCCGCAGCGCCTCGGTCACCGCGAGCGGAGAGCCCAGCGGCCCCAGGCCCGGTACGTGGAAGGGCTCCAGGTAGCGGCGCGGGATCCCGTCCGGTGCCCACCAGGCGATCGTGAACAGCACGATCAGGGCCATGGGGGTGTCGTTCAGCCGGTCCAGGGTCACCCGCCAGACGCGTCCGACGGTGCGCTGCGCCTCACCGCCCTCGGCGGTGGCGGCGTACATGTCGGCCGGATACCGGGCGAGGAGCTCGCGGTAGGTCCGCGGGCCGATCCGCGCCTCCCGGCAGTACGCGGCGGCCTGGTCGACCGCCAGCGGCAGGAAGCCCAGATCGGCGCACAGGTCCTCGACCCCGTCGGCGGGGCCCTGGTGAATCTTCGTGAACAGCTCGACGGCCTCGGCGGGTTCGAGCACGTCGAGGCTCAGCGGCTCGGCGATCCCCCGCCACCCGGTCGCGCCCCGCCGGGTGGTGATCAGGAAACGGCCGGAGGGAGCGCGGTCGAGCAGCGGTGTGATGTCCGCCGGGTCCGATACGTTGTCCAGGACGAGCAGCCAGTCGTCGTGGGAGGCGAGCCAGCGCAGGGTGCGCTCGCGCAGCGCCTCCTCCGGCAGGGCCCCGGCCAGGGACGGCTCGAGGGCGCGGCCGAGCGCGGCGAGACCCGCGTCGAGGTCGGCCGGGGTCTCGGCCGTGATCCACCACACCGGGTTGAAGTCCGCCGCGCGCCGGGCCGCCCAGTGCGCGGCGAGCGTCGACTTGCCGATGCCGCCCAGGCCGTGGACCGCGTGCACGACCACGCCGTGCGCCGTGCCGAACGCCTCGTCCAGCCGGGCGAGTTCCCGCTCCCGCCCGACGAACAGCGCGGTGCGGTACGGGAGATGGCACACCCGCCCCGGATCCGCTCCCGGGGCCAGGGCCTCCGGCGGCAGCAGCGTGGTGTGCTGGACGACGTGGTCGCCCGTGATCACCTGGCCGATGTTCCCACCGGCCGCGACGGACCGCTCCCCGCGGGCCTGCGCGGCCCCGTCGCTCACGCGTCCCCCGTGGACACGTTCCCGATGTCACCGCCCGCAGCGACGGAACGCTCACCGGAGGCGACGACGGACCCACCCCCGGGACGCGGCGCGGCGGCGGGCGGGGAGCCGGAATCGGACGGGGGCAGCGAGGGTGCCGGGTCAGGCGGGGAGGCAGGGGTCGGCGCGGAGGCCGAGGTCGGCGGGGACGCCGGGGGCGGGGAGCCCGGGGCTCCCGGGGTTGGCGGGGACGCCGGGGGCGGGGAGCCCGGGGCTCCCGGGGTCGGCGGGGACGCCGGGTCAGGCGGGGACGCCGGGTTCGGCGCGGAAGCAGGGGTCGGCGGGGACGCCGGGGGCGGGGAGCCCGGGGCTCCCGGGGTCGGCGGGGACGCCGGGTCAGGCGGGGACGCCGGGTCAGGCGTGGACGCCGGGGTCGGCGCGGAGGCAGAGGTCGGCGGGGACGCCGGGGGCGGGGAGCCCGGGGCTCCCGGGGTCGGCGGGGACGCCGGGTCAGGCGGGGACGCCGGGTTCGTCGCAGAAGCAGGGGTCAGCGGAGACGCCGGGGCTCCCGGGGTCGGCGGGGATGCCGGGTCCGGCGAGGATGCCGGAGTCAGCGCGGACGCCGAGGTTGGCGGGGACGCCGGGGCCGGCGGCGGAGCCAGGGCCTGCGCAGACGCCGGGCCCTGGGCAGACACCCCGTCCCCCGTCACGACGGACCCGATGCTCCCGCCCGCGGCGACCGACCGCGCGCCTCTCGCCGTCACCCGGGACGCGCCGGGCGTCCCGCCGGCCCTCTCCGCGAAGAGGGCGTGAATGGTGAGCGCCAGCCCGACGAGCCCGGCCGCACCCCCCGCCGCGCTCGCCCAGGGGTCCGCCGCCTCGACGTCCAGCACGGCCCCCACGAGCAGCCCGAGGGCCCCGGCCACGCACAGCCCGATCCCCGTCCACATCAACGCCTTCGAGCGCCCCGTCATCATGGGGCCATCATCGCGCCGCCGACCACCGGAACGCAGCGAAACCCGGGTGCCGGACAAGCCCCGCCCCGCACCCCGCGGTGCCCCCCCTGCCCCGGCCGCACCCCGCGGTCCCCCTGCCCGGCCGCACCCCGCGGCCCCCCCTGCCCGGCCGCGCCTCGCGGTTGCCCCCCCCTGCCCCGCCCTACGGTTGCCCCTGCCCCGCCCCGCGGTCACCCCCGCCGTCGCCCCTCCCCCGCCCCGGCCCCGCATCCCGAAATCCCGCGCCCGCCCCCCAGCCGCGCGCTACGGTCGGCGGATGGAGATATTGCGCTACGTGGCCTTCAGCACCGATCCCAAGGGCGGCAACCCCGCCGGAGTCGTGCTCGACGCGGCCGGGGCCGACGACACGGCGATGCAGGCGGTGGCAACCGAAGTCGGCTATTCGGAGACGGCGTTCGCGGTGGAGGCCGGTGACGGCCTGCTGGACGTGCGGTACTTCAGCCCGCTCGCCGAGGTGCCGTTCTGCGGCCACGCGACGATCGCGACGGCCGTGGCCCACGCCCGGGCGCACGGCACCGGCCGCCTGCGGCTGCGCACCCAGGCCGGGCCGATCACCGTCACCACCGACCGCGCCGAGGACGGCACCGTGGTGGCGACCCTGGTGAGCGTCGAACCCCGGACCGCGCCGATCCCGCAGGCCGTCCTGGCCGAACTGCTGGCGGCCCTGCGCTGGCCGGCCGAGGACCTCGACCCGGCGCTGCCGCCGCGCGCGGCCTTCGCCGGCGCCTGGCATCCGGTCGTCGCCGCCGGCAGCAGGGGGCGCCTCGCCGACCTGGACTACGACGGCCCGGCACTCACCGCGCTGATGCACCGCGAGGGCTGGACCACCGTCGACCTGGTGTGGCGGGAGTCCCCCACGGTGTTCCACGCCCGCAACCCCTTCCCGCCGGGCGGTGTCGTCGAGGACCCCGCCACGGGCGCGGCGGCCGCCGCCTTCGGCGGCTATCTGCGCGAGCTGGACCTGGTGTGTCCGCCCACGACCCTGACGATCCATCAGGGGGTGGACATGGGACGGCCGAGCACGATCACCGTGTCGGTGCCGGCCGGACCGCACACCGGGATCGGCGTGACCGGGACAGCCGTCCCGATCTGACCGCCTACTGCGCCGGGCGCAGACCCAGCGGGCCCGCGATCTCCTCCGCCATGACCCGGCCCGCCTCGATCTCCAGCGTGTCGTCGCCCATGCCCTGGTCCGTGTCCAGCCCGTCGAGCTCGGCGAGGGGCTGGTTGAGGCGGACGTGGGCGAGGACCGACTGGAGGGCCCGGAGGGTGGCCGAGGCGGTGGAGCCCCAGTTGGAGAAGTACGAGAACTGCCACCACCACAGGGCCTCGGTGGTGCGGCCGGCGCGGTAGTGGGCCATGCCGTGGCGCAGGTCCGTGATGACGTCCGTGAGGTCGTCGGAGATCCGGGCCGGGACCGGGGCCTTGCGCGGCTCGTAGGGGTCGAAGACCTCGGAGTAGACGTCGATCGGGTCCAGCAGCCGGGCCAGGTTCTCCCGCAGCTCGTCGACGTCCGCGTCCGGGCCCGTGTCGGGCTCGTAGCGCTCGTCGGGCACGATGTCCTCGTGCGCGCCGAGCCGGCCGCCCGCCAGGAGGAGTTGGGAGACCTCCAGGAGGAGGAAGGGCACGGCCGATTCCGGCTCGTCGCCCTTGGCGACCTCCGTGACGGCGACCAGGAAGCTCTCGACCTGGTCCGCGATCTGGACCGCGAAGTCGTCCGGGTTCTGGTCGGTCGCGTGCAGCGTGGCGTCAGACATCTAGGAGTCGTCTCCCCTCGAAGGCGCGGCCGAGGGTGACCTCGTCCGCGTATTCCAGGTCGCCACCCACCGGGAGGCCGCTGGCCAGGCGGGTGACCTTCAGGCCCATGGGCTTGATCATGCGGGCGAGGTACGTGGCGGTCGCCTCGCCTTCGAGATTCGGGTCCGTGGCGAGGATCAGCTCGGTGACGGTGCCGTCGGCGAGACGGGCCAGGAGCTCCCTGATGCGCAGGTCGTCCGGGCCCACCCCGTCGATCGGGCTGATCGCGCCGCCCAAGACGTGGTACCGGCCCCGGAACTCACGCGTGCGCTCGATCGCCACGACGTCCTTCGGCTCCTCGACCACGCAGATGACGGCCGGGTCGCGGCGGGTGTCGCGGCAGATGTTGCACAGCTCCTCCTGCGCGACGTTGCCGCAGGTCGCGCAGAAGCGGACCTTCGCCTTGACCTCCATCAGGGCCTGCGCGAGGCGCCGTACGTCCGTCGGCTCCGCCTGGAGGATGTGGAAGGCGATCCGCTGGGCGCTCTTGGGACCGACGCCGGGCAGCCGCCCCAGTTCGTCGATCAGGTCCTGAACCACGCCTTCGTACAACGGACTGCCCTTCCTGGGTCTTCGAGGTCGGTACGCACCCTCCCGTACGTACCGTAGTTGTCAGCCGCCTCCCTGAGGAAGGCGGTACGCGTCTCAGAACGGCAGGCCGGGGATGCCGCCGCCGCCGAGACCCTGCGCGAGCGGGCCCAGCTTCTGCTGCTGGAGCGCCTGCGCGTTCTCGTTGGCCGCCTGGACGGCCGCCACCACGAGGTCCGCGAGCGTCTCGGTGTCCTCGGGGTCCACCGCCTTCGGGTCGATCTTCAGGGCGCGCAGCTCGCCGGCGCCGGTGACGGTCGCGGTCACCAGGCCGCCGCCCGCCTGCCCGTCGACCTCCGTCTGCGCCAGTTCCTCCTGCGCCCGCGCCAGATCCTGCTGCATCTTCTGGGCCTGCTGGAGCAGCTGCTGCATGTTGGGCTGGCCACCACCGGGGATCACGATCAGCTCCTTGCTCGGTACGGGTTTTCCCGTTCGGCACGAGCCTACGTGGTCGGGCCTGCCGTCGCCCCAGCACTCTTTCGAGTGAGTCCCCCTCGCGCCCCATAACCGATCAAGGAATACTTCCGGGCGGAAAAGCGGCGAAAGCTACGCCTTCGCCACCCGTTGGGGGGTAGGAAGGGTCCGGCGCGCAGGTCGTCCGTCGCGCAGTGTGATCGGTGAGTGAGCCGCGCGTGGTCATTCGTGGTCAGTAGGGAGTGCCGGGTGGGTCAGCCGGAGATGCAGCCCGAGGGGCCGCCTCAGGACGGGCGGGGCGAACAGGCGGCCCGGCTGCGGCCGGGGGATCTGACCGGGCGGGCCTTCCCGCACGGCGACTGGGGCGAGCCGGCGGCCCGGCTGGACGAGCTGTACCGGTGGGTGGAGCGGGGGGCGCTGCAGACGGCGGCCTGGTACCTCGGGGACCGGGTGTGGAAGCGGCGGTGCGCGCGGGCGCTGCGCTGCGGGACCGCGGTGGGGGCGGGCACGGGCATCGCGCTGCCGCTGCTGGATCTCACCGGGGCCGTGGGCGGGGCCGCGCCCTGGGGGTGCCTGGCGCTGCTGCTGGGGGTGGCGTGTGTGGCCGCCGACCGGTACTTCGGGGTGACGTCGGGGTGGATGCGGGACGTGGCGACGGCGCAGGCGGTGCAGCGGCGGTTGCAGGCGTTGCAGTTCGACTGGGCGGCGGAGAGCGTGCGGGAGGTGCTGGGGCCGACGGAGGGGACGGCCGGTGAGGCGGCCGAGCGGTGTCTGTCGGTGCTGCGGAGGTTCTCCGAGGACGTGACCGAGCTGGTGCGGGTGGAGACGGCCGACTGGATGGGCGAGTTCCGGAGCGGGGGCGCGCCCGTGGGGGTGCAGACCGTGGTGTTCCCGGGGGTCGGGCGCGGGGCGGAGACGGTGGGCGGGAACGGGCGCTTCACCGTGCCGCCGCACGGCGGTGCCCGGCCGAACATGCCGCGCCAGCGGCCGCCGGAGCCGCGGTGAGCGGCACCGCCGCGCCCGGCCGCTGCGGCCCGACCGCCCGCGGCCGGGCCCGTCAGGCAGCCGGCTCGGGGAAGGCCACCGGGCTGCGCAGGCCCGCTCTGTTCACCGCTCGTACGCCGAAGAACACGTTGTCCTTGGACAGGTCCACCTCATGGGTCGTCGTGTCGCCGACCGGGATGACGTGGGTCCACTCCGGGGCCGTCGTCTCGCGCCACACCACCTCGTAGCCGACCAGGTCCGGTTCCGGCCCCCGGCTCCACACCAACTCCGTCGAGTTCGTCAGGTTCGACGTGACGATCTTCGCGCCCCTCGGGGTGCCGGGGGCCTGGGCGAGGGTCCACAGGGTGGCCGCGTTCACCCGCGCCACCCTCGCCGTGAAGTCGAAGTCGCAGAACTCCGGCAGGTCGCCGTACTGCTTGCCCGTCTCGTCGACGCGGACGTCCTGGTGCTGGTGGGCGAAGTCCTCGGCCGGCTCGGTGAAGCGGGCGGCCGGGTAGCCGCGTTCGAGGAACGGGATGTGGTCGCCGCCCCGGCGGTAGCGGTCGCGGCGGTGGATCACGCGGACGTGCATGCCCGTCGCGTCGTTGTCGGCCACGTCCCGCACGAACCGGGCCAGCTGGCGGGTCGCGGAGTCGTTCTCGCCGCCCACCGAGCGGCGCACCGCCGCCTGTTCCGGTGTCTCCGAGGACGGGACGCCCTCCGCGAACAGCCGGATCGTGTACGGGTCCCGGGTGCCGTCGTCCGCGGTGGAGCTGCCGACGATGTCGTTGGTGAACATGCCCTGGACGTCCGTCCCGGCCGCCCTGAACCGCTGGGCCAGGTGCGCGGATCCGTACAGGCCCTGCTCCTCCCCCGCGACCGCCGCGAACACGATCGTCGACGCCGGGCGGCGTCCGGCCAGCACCCGGGCCAGTTCCAGGACGACGGCCACGCCCGAGGCGTCGTCGTCCGCGCCGGGCGCGTCGGAGGTGGCGTCCATGACGTCCGTGACGCGGGAGTCGTAGTGGCCGGCGACGACGTAGACCCGGTCGGGGGTGACCGAGCCGCGCAGGGTGGCGACGACGTTCGTGATGCGGGTGGCGACCGGGATGCGCGGGGCCGGTTCCTGGACGTACGACTGGAGTTCCACCGTCATCCGGCCGCCCGATCCGGCGGCGTGGGAGCGGAGTTCGGACAGCAGCCAGTCGCGGGCCGCGCCGATGCCCCGGGCGGGATCGTCCTGGGCGGAGAGGGTGTGGCGGGTGCCGAAGGAGACCAGCTTGTGGACGGTCGCCGCGATGCGGTCCGGGTCGATCTCCCGGAGCAGCGCCCGGAGTTCGCGGGACGGGCGCTGGGCCGTCACGGGCGGGCGGCCGGATCCCGGCCGCGATTCCGCCGCGGCCGTGCCCGCGGCCGTGCCCGTGGCCGCCCCCGCCGCCCCGACCGCCGCCGTCGCGGTCAACAGCGTTCTCCTGCTGGGGCGCATGGATCCTCCCGGGTCTGGGGGTGCCGGCCGACCTTCATATGGTCGTGGACACGCCAACCAGGCCGCAAGGCCTCACTCCCTCGTGTACGTCAGCCGCTCCCCGCTGCTCGTGTTGACGCGCTGGAGCGTGCCGTCCGGGAGGAGGGTGACCTCGGTGGCCGCGCCCGGGGTGCACGCGCTGCGCGGCTGCCCGGCCTTCACGGTGGACGGACCGATCTTCAGCACGCCGCCGGCGCCGGGGGCCGTGGTCAGCCGGCCCTCGAACACGCAGTGATAGCTGCCGCCCCCCTTGGTCGGGCCGTCCGCCACGAGGGACAGGACCGTGTCGCCCGGTTCGCCCTGCCGGATGGTCAGCGAGCGGCTGTGCGCTCCGTCGGCGTTGTCGATGGTCGTGGCCCAGGTGCCCAGGTACGCCGTCGGGATCGCACCGTCCGCCGGGGAGGCGGAGGTGTCCGGCTCCGGGGTCGTCGGGGACGGACCCGGCGTGGTCGGGGACGCGCCGGTGCTCTGCGTGGGGGTGGGGTCGCCGTCGGCGCGCTCGCCCTCGCCGCCGCCCTGCATCAGCGCGTACACCGACCCGCCCGCGGCCAGCGCGACGACCAGGGCGATCAGGACGAGCAGCGCGGTGGAACGGCCGTTTCTTCGCGGCGGCTCCTGCGGCGGACCGTAGGGCGGGGTCGTGCCGTAGGGCGGTGGGCCGTAGGGCGGTGTGGAGCCGAGGCCGCCGTAACCCGAGTACGGGGGTGCGGCACCTGCCGGAGGGCCGGGCTGGGGGTGCTGCTGGGGGTAGCCGTACGCCGGGTAAGGGGGCGGGGGCGTCCGCGGGTGGGGCGGGGCGCCCGGGGCCTGCTGCGGCGCCGGGGCGGCGCTCTGGCCCGCGACCATGGTGGGCAGATGGTTCAGCGGCGGCCCTTCGCCCGGGCGGCCCGGCGGAGGCGGGGCCGGGGGTGCGGCGGGCACCGTCGCGGGGACCGGGGGCAGCGCGGGGCCCGGGGACGATTCGTCGGCGGCGGGGGCGTGTTCGGGTGCCGGACCCGGGTCTGGGTCGGGGCTCCCCTGGCTCCCGTGGCTCCCGTCGGAACCGGAATCCCGCCGCCGGACAGGAAGGCCGGCGGCACCGGCCCCCTCCGCCGCGGTCTCCCCCTCCGGGTTCTCCGCGTCCAGCAACCGCACCGCGTGGCGCCCCAGTTGGGCCACCAGGGCGCTCGGGAGCCAGGGGTCGAGGGCGCGGCCGTCGGAGACGGTGTCGTCCGCGCCCGTGCGCTGCAGGACGCGGTCGAGGGTCGGGCGGGCGGCGGGGTCCTTGCGCAGGCAGTCGCGGACCAGGTCGGCGATGCCCTCGGGGACGCCCTCCAGGTCCGGTTCCTCCTGGGCGATGCGGAACATCAGAGCGTGCACGCCGCTGTTGGCGGTGCCGAAGGGCAGCTTGCCGGTGGCGGCGTAGGCGAGGACCGAGCCGAGGCAGAAGACGTCGCACGCCGGGGTGATGCGGTCGCCCCGCACCTGCTCGGGCGCCATGAAACCGGGCGATCCGACGAGCGCGCCGGTGCGCGTGAGCCCGCCGTCCGTCACCGTCTCCAGCGCGCGGGCGATGCCGAAGTCGATGACGCGCGGGCCGTCGATGGTGACCAGCACGTTGGACGGCTTGAGGTCGCGGTGGACGATGCCGGCGGCGTGGATGTCCTTGAGCGCGTGCGCGAGCCCGGCCGCGAGGATGCGGACCGTCCGCTCGGGCAGGGCCCCGTGGTCGTGCCCGACGACCTGCTGCAGGCTCGGTCCGGCGACGTACCCGGTGGCGACCCACGGCACCGCGGCCTCCGTGTCGGCGTCCAGCACCGGCGCCGTCCAGTACCCGCCGACCCGCCGCGCGGCCCCCACCTCCTGCCGGAACCGCTCGCGGAACTCCTCCTGCGCGGCCAGTTCCTCGCGCACGAGTTTCACGGCGACGGTACGGCCCCGCTCCGAGCGGGCCAGGTACACGTGCCCCATACCCCCCGCCCCCAGCCGCGCCAGCAACCGGTACGCGCCGATCCGCTGCGGATCCCCGGGCCCCAACGTCTCCATCGCTCAGCCGCCTTCCCCCACACGCGAGCAACAGACCGAGAATAGTGCGGGGTCCGGGCGGGGTGACCTGGGCGATGTCTACGGTTCCGTAACAGGCGGACCGAGCCCGTCCAGCACCTTCGACAGCCGTTCCAGCAGCCGTACCGCCTCCGCCAGTTCGGCCTCCCCGAACTCCTCCGCCAGCCGGTCGGCGAAGGCCGCGTGCCCGGGGTCGATCCGCGCGATCGCCGCACGGCCCCCACCGGTCGGCGCGAGGAGCTTGGCCCGGCGGTGCGCCGGGTTCGGCCGGTACTCCGCGAGCCCCCGCTCCACCAGCAGGTCGGCGATGCGCTGCACGCTCTGCCGCGTGATGCCCATGGCGCGGGCGATGCCCGAGACCGGCAGCGGCTCGCCGAGGACCGCGCCGAGCACCTGCCACCACGCGGCGGTGATCCCGGCCGGCCGGGCCAGTTCCTCCGCGACGGCGAGGTACTGGCCGTTCAGCCGGAACACCCCGAGGGCGCTGCGGCTGAACAGGTCCTGACGCTCCCGGCTCATGCCGCCCCGGCCTTCTCCAGCACGGCGTACGCCGAGGCGTCGGAGTCGTGGAACAGCCGGTACCAGGCGTCGAGCACCTCACCCTCGTACACCCCGAGCAGCCGGAGGACCTCCCGGGCGAAGGCGACCGGCTCGGTCGGGCCCGCGGTGACCAGGCCGCCGTCGGTGACGGCGTCGGCCTCGACGTAGCGCTCGCCGCCCGCGTAGCCGGTCGCGGCGAGGTAGAAGGAGACCGCGCTGGTGTGGGCCCGGTCGTCGAGCAGGCCCACCCGGGCCAGTCCGGCGGTGGCCCCGCAGATCGCGGCGACCGGCACGCCCGCCTCCAGGAAGGCCCGGGCCGTGCGGGCGAAGGGGGCGAGGTCGGCGCCCGTGTCCCAGAGGTCGGCGCCCGGCAGGATCAGCAGGGAGCTGTCCTCGGGCCGTAGGCCGTCCAGGGCGAGGTCGGGCTGGACGCGCAGGCCGCCGATGCTGGCGACCGGGGCCGTGGACGGGCCGACCGTGCGGATCTCGTGGCCGGCGCGGGCGAGGTGGGCCGTGGCGTGGCCGGTCTCCCAGTCGGCGAGGGTGTCGTAGACGGCGAGATGGACGGGCTTGCGGTCATGGCCGGTGGTGGCTGGCGTGGCGTTCATGGCTCCTCCTCGGACCCTGTGCCTTATGACAGCATCCTTACATTTCGACAGCAAGCTGTCAACTTAGCCCAATCCATTCCCCTCCCCGCCTGGACAACCTGTCGCGGAATGCCGCCGACGCCAGACAGGCCGCCGATACCACCGCCCTCCCCACGGCGCCTACGCTCGCCCGCATGACCCCTCAGCCGAACCCCGAAGCCGGTGCCGCCGTGAAGGCCGCCGACCGCGCCCACGTGTTCCACTCCTGGTCCGCCCAGGAGCTGATCGACCCGCTCGCCGTCGCCGGTGCCGAGGGGTCGTACTTCTGGGACTACGACGGCAAGCGCTATCTCGACTTCACCAGCGGCCTCGTCTACACCAACATCGGCTACCAGCACCCCGCGGTCGTCGCCGCGATCCAGGAGCAGGCGGCGCGGATGACGACCTTCGCGCCGGCCTTCGCGATCGAGGCCCGGTCGGAGGCGGCCCGGCTGATCGCCGAGCGGACCCCGGGCGACCTGGACAAGATCTTCTTCACCAACGGCGGCGCCGACGCCGTGGAGCACGCCATCCGGATGGCCCGGCTGCACACGGGCCGCCCGAAGGTGCTCTCCGCCTACCGCTCGTACCACGGCGGCACGCAGCAGGCCGTGAACATCACCGGCGATCCGCGCCGCTGGGCCTCCGACAGCGGCACGGCCGGGGTGGTGCACTTCTGGGCGCCCTACCTCTACCGCTCCCGCTTCTACGCTCAGACCGAGGAGCAGGAGTGCGCGCGGGCGCTGGAGCACCTGGAGGCGACGATCGCCTTCGAGGGGCCCTCGACGATCGCGGCGATCATCCTGGAGACCATCCCGGGCACGGCCGGGATCATGGTCCCGCCGCCCGGCTACCTCGCCGGGGTGCGCGAGATCTGCGACCGGCACGGGATCGTCTTCGTCCTGGACGAGGTCATGGCCGGCTTCGGGCGGACCGGCGAGTGGTTCGCAGCGGACCTGTTCGGTGTCACGCCCGACCTGCTGACCTTCGCCAAGGGCGTGAACAGCGGCTATGTGCCGCTGGGCGGGGTGGCGATCTCCGGCGCGATCGCGGAGACCTTCGGCAGGCGGCCGTACCCGGGCGGTCTGACGTACTCCGGGCACCCGCTGGCGTGCGCCGCCGCCGTCGCGACGATCAACGTCATGGCCGAGGAGGGGATCGTCGAGCAGGCGGCCCGGCTGGGCGAGACGGTCGTCGGGCCGGAGCTGCGGGCGCTGGCCGAGCGGCATCCGAGCGTGGGCGAGGTGCGCGGCGTCGGCATGTTCTGGGCGCTGGAGCTGGTGCGCAGCCGCGAGACGCGGGAGCCGCTGGTGCCGTACAACGCGGCCGGTGAGGCGAACGCGCCGATGGCCCGCTTCGCCGCCGCCGCGAAGGCCGGCGGGCTGTGGCCGTTCGTGAACATGAACCGGACGCACGTGGTGCCGCCCTGCAACGTCGGCGAGGCGGAGCTGAAGGAGGGCCTGGCCGCCCTGGACGCGGCGCTCTCCGTGGCGGACGAGCACACCGAGTAAACACCTGTAAACCCGTCAGTAACAGACATCCTCGCGCCTCATTCGAACGCGTAAGGTGGCGTGCCCGTAGACATATACGCGCACGCCACCCGAACGCGACGAGGGAGACGCCCTGACCATGCCCGGCAGCACCGGCAACGGCGCCGTCACGCGCAGCACCCTGCGCCAGCAGATCGCCGAAGCGCTTCGCGACGAGGTGCTGGCCGGGCGTCTGCAGCCCGGGCAGGAGTTCACGGTCAAGGAGATCGCCGAGCAGTACGGGGTGTCCGCGACGCCGGTCCGGGAGGCGCTCGTCGACCTGTCCGCGCAGGGGCTGCTCGACGCCGACCAGCACCGCGGCTTCCGGGTCCACGAGTACTCGGTCGAGGACTTCCGCGGCATGATCGAGGCGCGCGGCCTGGTCATCGAGGGCATGTTCCTGGCGCTGACCGAGGGCCACCCGGGCGCCGTGCGGCCCGACGACCCCCGGGCCGCGGCCGTCGTCGCCGGGGTCCGCAGGCGCGGCGAGGAGGCGCAGCGCGCCGCCGCGGCCGGTGACCTCACCGTCCTCATCGGCTACGACCTGCGCTTCTGGCGCGAGCTCGGCGCCTGCTTCGGCAATCCCTACCTCGCCGACTTCCTGCACCGGCTGCGCGTCCAGACCTGGGTGTGCGCGGTGCAGCACCTGCGCCGCCTCACCGACCTGCGCGGCGAGCTGTGGGCCGGTCACACCGAGCTGGTCGACGCCCTGATCGCCCGTGACAACGACACGGCCCGGACGATCATCGCCGGCTACAACGCCCACTCGCTGGCCCTGATCGAGCGGCTCGCCTCCGGGTGACCTGCGTCGCCCGGGTCCGTCTGGGTATGGGACATGCACGGCGGGAGCCGTGAGCGTGCCGCACCGATACCCTTCCCTGACCACCGTGCTACCCGACCACCGCGCTGAGCGAGGAGCCTTCTTTGGCCTGTGACCTGTGGCTGGTACCGCTCGTCGACGTGTTGTGCCACACGCCGGACAACCCGTTCGCCGAGGAACTCGCGCAATACAACAAGGTGCTCGCCGAGGCCGGGCTCCCACCGGTGCCGGTGTACCAGTACATGCCGGGCCTGTCGGGCGACGTCGCCCCGGTCGCGGGCTTCGACTACGACGCGCTGCACTTCCTGCGCCGCGCCTACCTGCTCCAGGTGTGCGGCCTGCCGGTGACGCCGGTGGACGAACTGGGCGGGGACTACGAGCAGTTGCTGGAGATGTTCGAGTCGACGGCCCAGCAGTCGCACCTGGTCTGGCACTACGACCACGCGGGCGCCTACGTCCCGGTCGACTTCCCGAGTCCGCTCGCCGACGACGAACTCCTGGCGGGCGGCGGCCCGCTGGGCTCCTCGCACGCCCTGCTGCGGGAGCTGGAACTGGTCGCCCCGGCCATCGGCATCGACCCGGCCAACCCGCCGGCGGCCCCCCAGCCGCCGCTCGTGCCCACGGAGCTGGAGGAACCCGCCGTCCCCGCCCCGTACGACCCCAGTCCGTTCGCCCGCGAACGCCATGTCTGGCTCGGCCTGCACGCGGCCGTGACCCGGAGCCTGGCGCAGGGGTCGATGATCGTCTTCAGCTGAGGGTCAGGCCAGCTGGGACAGGCCCTTCTGGAGGTCGTCGCCGTTCATGATCGGGAAGACCTCGACGTCGGCGTTGAGGCTGGTGAAGAACGGTTCGAGCAGGGGCGGGAGCTGGGCGCTCTCCTGCATGTCGAAGACCATGAAACACGTCCTGCGGCCCCCGCAGGGGCCGTAGTAGGCCGCCTCCGGCTTCAGCTTCTCCAGGGCCTCCTGCATGATCTGCGGCATCTTGCCGCCCCGGATGGCGTCGTTGCCCTTGTCGGTGTCCAGCGTCGCCTTGAGCATCACGCGCATAGCACTCACTTCTTCCGTCTCGGGGTGGTGGTGGCTGGGATGGTGGTGGCTGCTGTCGCGAATCGCAGGCTCAGACTATGTCCCGATATGACGGTTATGCCCCCTGAGTGCTCCATCGGGAGCAGACAGCACGACGCCCCGGCGACCGCGAGGGTCGCCGGGGCGTGGTGCGCGTGCCGTCCGGTGCGGCTACAGGAACGAGTTGATCTCGATCGTCTCGTCCCGGCCCGGGCCGACGCCGATCGCGGAGATCGGGGCGCCGGACATCTCCTCCAGCGCCTTGACGTACGCCTGGGCGTTCTTCGGCAGGTCGGCGAAGGTCTTCGCCTTGGAGATGTCCTCGCTCCAGCCCGGCAGCATCTCGTAGACCGGCTTGGCGTGGTGGAAGTCGGTCTGGGAGTACGGGAGCTCCTCGACGCGCTTGCCGTCGATCTCGTACGCCACGCAGACCGGGATCTGCTCCCAGCCGGTGAGGACGTCGAGCTTGGTGAGGAAGAAGTCGGTCAGGCCGTTCACGCGGGTCGCGTAGCGGGCGATGACCGCGTCGAACCAGCCGCAGCGGCGGTCGCGGCCGGTGGTGACACCGCGCTCGCCGCCGATCCGGCGCAGCGCCTCGCCGTCCTCGTCGAACAGCTCGGTCGGGAAGGGGCCGGCCCCGACGCGGGTGGTGTACGCCTTCAGGATGCCGATGACCCGGCTGATCTTCGTCGGGCCCACGCCCGCGCCCGTGCAGGCGCCGCCCGCGGTCGGGTTGGACGAGGTGACGAAGGGGTACGTGCCGTGGTCGATGTCCAGCAGCGTGCCCTGGCCGCCCTCGAACAGGACGACCTTGTCCTCCTCCAGCGCCTGGTTGAGGACCAGGACGGTGTCGGCGACGTACGGCGCGAGCTTGTCGGCGTAGGCCAGCAGCTCCTCGACCACCTGGTCCACGGCGATCGCGCGCCGGTTGTAGAGCTTGGTGAGGATCTGGTTCTTGACGTCGAGGGCCGCCTCGACCTTCTGCGTCAGGATCGACTCGTCGTAGAGGTCCTGCACGCGGATGCCGACGCGGTTGATCTTGTCGGCGTAGGTCGGGCCGATGCCGCGCCCGGTGGTGCCGATCTTCCGCTTGCCGAGGAAGCGCTCGGTCACCTTGTCCACCGTCACGTTGTACGGCGTGATGATGTGCGCGTTTCCGCTGATGAGGAGCTTGGACGTGTCGACACCACGCTCGTTCAGACCGCTCAGCTCGGAGAGCAGGACCGACGGGTCGACGACGACGCCGTTACCGATGACCGGCGTGCAGCCGGGGGACAGGATTCCGGAAGGGAGAAGGTGGAGGGCGTACTTCTGGTCGCCCACGACCACCGTGTGGCCGGCGTTGTTGCCGCCCTGGTAGCGCACTACATAGTCCACCGAACCACCGAGCAGGTCGGTGGCCTTTCCCTTGCCTTCGTCACCCCACTGAGCACCGAGCAGCACAAGTGCGGGCACGCGCGTACACCCCTTCCGGGCGGGGCATGTCCATGGTCGAGGGCGAACGCGGAGCGTCTGCAGCCGCGTGCACCGCGACCGCCGTTGGCCGCCAACCGTCGGACCGGATGCCCCGGAATAGACGAAGCCCCTGGCGCAATAGCGCAAGGGGCTCTTGCACAAAGATGCTACCCGAGGAAGCGAGGCATGGCCGAGGTGGCGACTTCCGCGACGTCCGAGCAGCTGCTGGTGGTCATCGACCCGGTCGCCCGTCGGTCGGACGGCGAGTCCGTACGGATCGCGAAAGACGTGCTCGGAGCGGGTGCCGCGGTGAAGCTGTGCCTGCCGGAGGGGCCGGAGGAGTTCGCCCGGGCGCTGCGCCGGCGGGGCTCGCGCCGCCCGGTGGTGGTGGGGGACGACCGGGCCCTGATCCGCGCGGTGTCGCTGCTGCACCGGCACCGGGAGCTGGCCGGATGTGCGCTGTCGGTGGTGCCGGTCGGGGGCGCGCTGTCCCTGGCCCGGTCGCTGGGCGTGCCGACGGGGACGGTGGCGGCGGCGCGGGCCGTGCTGGACGGGGTCGAGCGGCGGATGGACCTGCTCGTCGACGACAGCGACGGGGTGGTGCTCGGCGCGCTGCGGATACCGCCGGTGACGGCCGCCGCGCGGCAGCCGGAGCCCGAGACGGCCCCGGGCCGACCCTGGCTGCGGACCTGCCAGTCCCTGGTACGCACCCTGGTCCCGGCCGGCCGCCCGTCCCGGCCCGCCGCCGCACCCGAGCCCGGCCCCTCCCGGCTGCGGGTCGAGGTCGACGGCGAGACCCTCGTCGATCTGAACCAGCCGGTGGAGGCGGTGTCGGTGTCGCCGGGGGCCGCCGGCGTGGCGTCGGTGGAGGTCCGTCCGGTGTCCGTGGGCGCCGAGGCCTCGCCGCTGCTCGCACAGGGCCGGACGGTGACGGTGTCCGGGGCACACTTCCGCTACCGTGCGGACGCCGTCGTGTCGGGTCCGGTACGCACCCGGACGTGGGTGGTCCGGGAGGGAGCGTGGGGGCTGACGGTGCCGGCGACGCCGTGAATCAGTCCTCGGCTTCCTCCGGCTCGGGGGCCATGAAACCGGCGGTGTCGAGTGTGCAGCCGAACGGGTCCGGGATGGAGAGCTTCTCGCCGAAGGGCTTGGTGAGGCGCAGCTCGTACCCCTTGGCCGACGGTGACCCGTGGACGATGGCCTGCTGCTCCTGCATGTCGAGAATCAGATAGATGGGGACGCCCGCCTTGCCGTAGACCTCGGCCTTGTCGGTCAGGTCGCCGGTCCGGGTGGAGGGGGAGGTGAGCTCGGCGACGAAGGACAGGGCTTCGTGGTCAAGCCGGTTGCTCGTGGTCCGGTACGCCCGACGGTGAGCTGCGTGGATATCGGGTCCGTACGCGGATTCGGAGCCGGGAAAGGCATAGAGGAACGGCGCGCAGCTGATTCGGTGCCCTTCGGGCAGATGGGGCCGCAGCTGGTCACAGACCAGTTCCATGACGTCGAGGTAGTACCCCTTGGACCACGGCGACACGACGATGCTCCCGCTGACGATCTCGGCCTTGTAGCCGTCGGGCACGTTCAGCTCGTCGAGGAGGTCCAGAAGCTCCTCGAAGCCACTGCGGGGCCTGGTGCCGCTCATCACCGGTCGCTCTGCCATGAGTGTCATGATGCGCCCTCCCCTTCGGCCCGGACCAGACGCCACTCAGCGTTGCCAACCGCTCACGCGACCGTGATCGGTTCCCGGAGGAACTCACTCCGATCCGAAGGTCTTCTTCCGGTGCGCGCGCCAGCGTTCCATCAGGGCGGCGAGCTCGCCGTCGAGGAACTCGAAGAACGCGAGCGTCTCGGCCATCCGGCGGCCGGCCGGCGTGTCGGCGCCGAGGCTGGTGACGCCTTCGCGCAGGGCGCTCTCCCACCGCTTGAGGACGGCTTCGCGGTTGGTCAGGGCCTCGTACCACTGGTCGCCGTGCACCCGGTAGCGCTCCCGGCGCGAGCCGGGTTCCCGTTCGCGCGAGACCATGTGCGTCTGGGACAGGTAGCGCACCGCCCCGGAGACCGCCGCCGGGCTGATGCGCAGTTGCTCGCCCAGTTCCGCGGAGGTCATCGAGCCCTCGTCGGAGGAGAGCAGCGCGGCGAAGACCCGGGCGGGCATGCGGGGCATCCCGGCCTCCACGAGGTGCGCCGCGAAGGACTCGACGAACCTCGACACGGCCTGCGCGTCCCGGCCGGTGCCGGCTGATTCCGTCATGCCGATCACCCTATCCGCGATTCATACGCTTCCTTAACTTCACAAGTTTCTGAAGAAAGCGTAGCTTCTGAAAAATGACGAAGGCCATCAGCGTCTCCGGACTGCACAAGTCGTTCGGACGGACGCACGCACTCGACGGGCTCGATCTGGAGGTCGCCACCGGCGAGGTCCACGGCTTCCTCGGCCCCAACGGCGCCGGGAAGTCCACCACCATCCGTGTCCTGCTCGGCCTGCTGCGCGCCGACTCGGGCGCCGCCCGGGTGCTCGGCCGCGACCCGTGGACGGACGCGGTGGAGGCGCACCGCCGCATCGCGTACGTGCCCGGGGACGTGACGCTGTGGCGCAACCTCTCCGGCGGCGAGGTCATCGACCTCTACGGCCGGCTGCGCGGAGGCCTGGACGCCCGGCGCCGGGCGGAGCTGATCGAGCGGTTCGAGCTCGACCCCACCAAGAAGGGCCGCACCTACTCCAAGGGCAACCGGCAGAAGGTCGCCCTGGTCGCCGCGTTCGCCTCGGACGTCGACCTGCTGATCCTGGACGAGCCCACCTCGGGCCTGGATCCGCTGATGGAGGAGGTCTTCCAGAGGTGCGTGGCGGAGGAGCGCGACCGCGGCCGCACGGTCCTGCTCTCCTCCCACCTCCTCAGCGAGGTGGAGGAGCTGTGCGACCGGGTGAGCATCATCCGCAAGGGCCGCACCGTCGAGAGCGGGTCCCTCGCCGAACTGCGCCACCTGACCCGCACCAGCGTCGTCGCCGAACTCGCCGGCCCGCCGAACGGACTGGCGGACCTGCCCGGCGTGCACGACCTCGACGTGCGGGGGCGCCACGTCCGGCTCCAGGTCGACACCGACCGGCTGGACGGCGTCCTGCGGTCGCTGACCGAGTCGGGCGTGCGGTCGCTGACGTCGACGCCGCCCACGCTGGAGGAACTCTTCCTGCGCCACTACCAGGACGAGGCAGCCGAGGTGGCGGCCCGATGACCACCCTCGCCGTGCGGTCCGGCGGCACCCGCCACCTGGCCGGGACGGGCACGCTGCTGCGGTTCGCGCTGCGCCGCGACCGGCTGATGATCCCGGTGTGGATCGCGGTGAACGCGCTCATGGTGCTCTCCATGCCGGGCACCCTGGAGGGCCTGTACGGCACCCCGGCCGAGCGGGCCGACCTGGTCCGGCAGGTCGGGACCAACTCCTCGCTGCGGGCGCTGGTCGGCCCGGTCTTCGGCGACTCGCTGGGCGCCCTGACGGCGTGGCGGGCGGGCGTCTACGCGGGCGCCCTGGCCGCCGTGACGAGCCTGCTGGTCGTCGTGCGGCACACCCGGGACGAGGAGGAGAGCGGCCGTCAGGAGCTGGTGGCGTCCGGGATGGTGGGCCGCCGGGCCTCCCTGACGGCGGCCCTGCTGGCGGCGGTGGTCGCGAACGCGGCACTGGCGCTGCTGCTCACCGCCGGGCTGGCCGGACAGGGCATCACCGGGGCGCTGGCGCTCGGGCTCGGGATCGCCGGCGTCGGCCTGGTCTTCGCCACGATGGCGGCGGTCGTCGCGCAGCTGACCGAGAGCGCGCGCCTGGCCCGCGGCCTGACGGCGGCCGTGCTGGGCGCCGCGTTCGTGCTGCGCGCGGCGGGCGACTCGGGGACGCGGGACGGTTCGTCGGTGCTGACGTGGCTGTCGCCGCTGGGGTGGCTGGAGAACCTGCGGCCCTACGCGGGCGAACGGTGGTGGGTGCTGGCGCTGCCGGGGGCGGCGGTGCTGGTGCAGGGGGCGGTGGCGTACGCCCTGGCCGGCCGCCGGGACATCGGCATGAGCTTCCTGCCGACGCGGTCCGGCCCGGCGACCGGCCGGCTGGGCGGCGCGGGCGCCCTGGCCTGGCGGTTGCAGCGGGGCGGTGTGCTCGGCTGGAGCATCGGCTTCCTCCTGGCCGGTGCCGTCTACGGCGGCATGACCGAGGGCGCGGCCGACCTGGTCGGCGACAACGACAACGCCCGGCGGATCTTCGAGCGGATGGGCGGCCGGTCCGGCCTGACGGACGCGTTCCTGGCGTCGATGGTCGGCATGCTCGGCCTGGTCGCGGCGCTGTACGTCGTGGCGTCGGTGCTGCGGCTGCACGGCGAGGAGACCTCGGGGCGGGCGGAGCCGGTCCTGGCGGGCGCGGTCGGGCGGCTGCGGTGGGCGGCCGGCCATCTGGCGATCGCCTTCGGCGGGTCCGCCCTGATCATGCTGCTGGCCGGTGCGGGCCTCGCCGTCGGCTACGGCAAGGAGACCGGCCCGATCCTGGGAGCGTGCCTGGTGCAGCTCCCGGCGGTGTGGGTGATCGGCGGGGTGGCGGTGCTGCTGTACGGCGTCCTGCCCCGGGGGGCCGCGGCGGCGTGGGCCGTCGCCGGGGCGGTCCTGCTGATCGGCTGGGTCGGCCCCGCCCTGGACGTGCCGCAGGCGGTGCTGGACGTCTCCCCCTTCGGCCACCTGCCGAAGCTGCCCGGGGGATCCATGGAGTGGGGGCCGGTGGGGGTGATGACCGGGTTGGCGGTGGTGCTGGTGGCCGCGGGGCTCGCCGGGTTGCGGCGGCGGGACATGGCGGCGTGATCAGTCGGCGTACTCCGCGAGTTCCTCGGTGTCGAGGGTGATGCCGAGGGGCTCGGGGAGGGTGAGGACGCCGCCGAACCTGACCATGTGAACCTGCCGGTACCCGAGCGCGGGGTCCGGATCGCTGTGCACGGCCGTCCAGAGGGTGTCCCGGTCGACCAGCAGATACAGGGGGATCCCGGCGCCGGCGTAGGCCCGGGGCTTCTCCGCACGGTCGCGGTGGTGGGTGTCCGGGTCGTGCGAGGTGATCTCCACCGTCATCAGGGCGGCTCCGGGGTCGGCCCAGGCGCCCTGACCCGCGAAGCTTCCCGTCGGGGCGAGCACCCCGTCGGGCAGGGCGCGCCCCTCGCCGTGCTCCTCGACCCGCAGGCCGAGGTTCGGGTGGAGGCCGAGGCCGGGACGGGCCTGGAGGCATCGGCAGGCCAGCCACGCGGCCACGGCGCCGTGGCTGTCGTTCCTCGCCTTCCGGACCCCGAGCCGCCCCGAGACGAACTCGAGTCCGACCGTCTCGATCTCACGTGCCGTGAACTCGGCAAGCGTCTCGAACTCGTCGACCGACATCTGCGGCGGCGACTGCCGCACCTCGACCACCATGGCTGCCCCCTCTCAGGCCCCACCAGCCTGCCGGGCCACCGGTGTCCGACCGCCCCGAGTTCCCCACGATCATCCGAACGGATGATCAGCCCACCTCCACGCCGAGCCCCTCAAGACCCCGGATCACGAAGTTCGGCTTCCTCTCCGGCTCGGCGGCCGGCCGCAGGGTCGGGGCCTTCTCCAGCAACGCCCCCATCGACGCCGCGAGTTCGATACGGGCCAGGGGTGCGCCGATGCAGTAGTGGATGCCGGCGCTGAAGGAGATGTGGGGGTTGTCGGCGCGGGTCAGGTCCAGGGCGGACGGGTCCGCGAAGACCGCCGGGTCGTGGTTGGCGGAGCCGAAGAGCATGGCGATCTCCGCGCCGCGCGGGATCGTCGTGCCGGCGATCTCGATCTCGTCCAGCACCCAGCGCTCGAAGAGCTGGAGCGGGGTGTCGTAGCGCATCAGCTCCTCGATCGCGGAGGGGATCAGGGAGTGGTCCGCGCGCAGCAGCCGCAGCTGGGACGGGTTGCGGAACAGGGCGTACCAGCCGTTGACCGTGGCGTTCACCGTCGCCTCGTGGCCGGCGTTCAGCAGCAGGACGCAGGTGGAGATCATCTCCTGCTCGGTGAGACGGTCGCCCTCGTCGTGGGCGGCGATCAGGCCCGAGACGAGGTCCTCGCCCGGCTCCTTGCGGCGGGCCGCGATCAGCTCGCGCAGGTAGTCGGAGAACTCGACCGACGCCCGGACCGCCTTCGCCGCCGTCTCCTCGGACGGGTTCAGCTCGTACATCCCGCAGATGTCCGCCGACCAGGGGCGCAGCGGGGCCCGGTCGGACTCCGGGATGCCGAGCATCTCGGCGATCACCGCGACGGGCAGGGGCTCCGCCACGTCCTTCAGCAGGTCGCCGCCGCCCGCCTCGACCAGGGCCGCGGCCAGCTCGTCCGCCAGGCCCCGCACGTACGGCTTCAGCCGCTCCACCGTGCGCGGCGTGAACGCCTTCGACACCAGGCGGCGGATCCGGGTGTGGTCCGGCGGCTCCAGGTCGAGCATGCCGTGGTCGTTGAGCGTGTGGAACGGCTCGTGCTCCGGCGGCGGCGCGGTGCGGCCGAACTCCTCGTGCGTGAAGCGGTGCTGGTACGTCCGGCCCAGGCGCCGGTCGCGCAGCAGCGCCGAGACGTCCGCGTGGTGCGGGACGAGCCACTGGTTCGTGGGCTCGAACCAGTGCACACGGCCCCGGGCACGCAGCTCGGCGTAGGCGGGGTACGGGTCGGCGAGGAACGCCGGGTCCCAGGGGTCGAACCCGAGGTCGGAAACAGCTGCCATGAACGGACGCTAGCCCGGCAGCCCCCACTCTGACCAGGGGCGGCGCCCACCTGTCACCCCGGTGTCACCAGGCGTGCCTCGTACGCGAACACCGCCGCCTGCGTGCGGTCCCTGAGGCCCAGCTTCACCAGGATCCGGCTGACGTGCGTCTTGATCGTCGACTCGGCCACCACCAGCCGCTCGGCGATCTCCGCGTTCGACAGGCCCTGCGCGATGAGGACCAGCACCTCCGTCTCCCGCTCGGTGAGATCGCCGTAGGCCGCCTGCGCGGAGGGCATCAGGCGCGGCCTCTCGGACAGCTTCGAGAACTCGGTGATCAGTCTCCTGGTCACCGAGGGCGCGAGCAGCGCCTCCCCAGACGCCACGACCCGCACCCCGTCGGCGAGCTGGCGGGCCGAGGCGTCCTTGAGGAGGAAGCCGGAGGCGCCCGCGCGCAGCGCCTGGTACACGTACTCGTCGAGGTCGAACGTGGTCAGCACCAGCACCTTCGCCGCGCCGTCGGCGGCGACGATCTCGCGGGTCGCCTCGATGCCGTTCAGCTCGGGCATGCGGATGTCCATGAGGACGACGTCCGGGCCGAGCTCGCGGACCTTCGCGACGGCCTCCCGGCCGTTGACCGCCTCGCCGACGACCTCGATGTCCGGCATCGCGTTCAGCAGGACCGAGAAGCCCTCGCGCACCATCATCTGATCGTCCGCGATCAGCACCCGGATCGTCATGCGTCACCCGCGTCCGGCAGGGCGACCGGCAGGAACACCGTCACCTCGTAGCCTCCGTCGTCCGTGCGGCCCGCCGTCATCTCGCCGTCCAGCATCGACACGCGCTCCCGCATGCCGGTGATGCCGTGCCCGGCTCCGGGCGAGGGCTTGATCAGGCCCGGGTTCGGCGGCGGGCCATTGACCACGCGCAGGCCCAGGCCGCCGAGGACGTACCCGATCTCCACCCGGGCGGTCGCCCCCGGCGCGTGCCGCAGGGTGTTGCTCAGCGCCTCCTGCACGATCCGGTACGCCGACAGCTCCACGCCCTGCGGCAGCTCCCGCACCGCCCCGGTCACCGCCTTCTCCACGCCGAGCCCGGCATCCCGCACATTGGCCAGCAGCCCCTCCAGGTCGGCGAGGGTGGGCTGCGGGGCGTCCGGGGCCTCGTAGTCCTCGGCGCGGACCACGCCCAGCACGCGGCGCAGCTCGGTCAGCGCCGCCACCGCGTTCTCGCGGATCGTGGCGAACGCCTTCTCCAGCTCCGGCGGCGGGTTCTCCACCCGGTAGGGCGCGGCCTCCGCCTGGATGGCGACGACCGACATGTGGTGGGCGACGACGTCGTGCAGCTCGCGGGCGATCGTGGTGCGCTCCTCCAGCAGGGTGCGCCGGGACCGCTCGTGCGCGGTGACCGTCTGCTGGGCGGTGACCTCCTGGGCGGCCGCGCTGCGGACGTGCCAGACGGTGACGCAGAGCAGGATCATGGCCGAGAGGACCAGCATGGGGCCGGAGTTGGTGCCGTAGAGGTAGGTCGGGCCGATACCGCTGTCCGCGATGAGCGCGTACAGCGCCGTCAGCGCCCACATCCACCCGGCCGTGCGGGGCCTGGTGCGCATAGCCACGACCGTCAGCACGGTCAGGTGGCAGGCGAAACTGCCGGCCGCCCACGGCCACTCGCCCCAGTTGCTGCCGAGCATGGCGGCCAGCGGTGTGGACACCATGGACGCCCAGAACGCCGCGACCGGCCGGATCATGGTCAGCAGGACCGGGATCACCGTCAGCGGAGCGATCAGGAGCACCGCGTCGTCGGCGTCGGCGGCGGAGATGAGCAGGGTGATCAGGGCCGCCAGGCCTATCAGGGCGTGCGGCGTCCAGGTCGCGTGCTCCCGCAGGCGGGCGGGCAGCCGCCGGATGATCCGCCCGTCCGCGCTCCTGCGCGGCAGCGGCCGGTAGGCGAACGCGTCGTGGAAGAGGTCCTGCCGCAGCCCGCGCAGCGAATCCACGGCCACCCGGTACTCCGGGCTGCGCGGCTTCGTCCCGTCCCCCGGCGGCATGGTCTGGATGTGAGTCGTCTCGGTCACGTACAGAACGGTAGGCCCGCCCCGGGGTCGCGGTCGTCCCCTTGGAGAGGGGTCCCCGAGGGTCCGCCTCAGGTACTACGCGGGCCCGCGCCCTCAGTACCCCGACGGCCGCACCAGCCCCGACTCGTAGGCGAACACCGCCGCCTGCGTCCGGTCCCTGAGGCCCAGCTTCACCAGGATCCGGCCCACGTGCGTCTTCACCGTCTGCTCGGCCACCACCAGGTGCCGGGCGATCTCCGCGTTCGACAGGCCCTGCGCGATCAGGGAGAGCACCTCCGTCTCCCGCTCGGTCAGGTCTCCGATCCGCTCCTTGAGCGGGCTGCGGGGCCGGTTGTCCAGCCGGGAGAACTCGGCGATCAGCTTGCGCGTGATGCCCGGGGCGAGCAGCGCGTCCCCGGCCGCGATCACCCGTACCGCCTCGGCGAGCTGCTCGGAGGACGCGTCCTTCAGCAGGAACCCGGAGGCCCCGGCGCGCAGCGCGTCGTACACGTACTCGTCGAGGTCGAAGGTGGTGAGCACCAGCACCCTCATGTCCGGGTGCGCCGCCGTGATGTGCTCGGTGGCCTCGATGCCGCCGATCCCGGGCATGCGGATGTCCATCAGGACGACGTCCGGGTCGAGCTCGGCGGCCTTCGCGATACCGCCCTCACCGTCCTTCGCATCGCCGACGACGTCGATGTCGGGCTGGGTGCCGAGCAGCACGCCGAAGCCCTGCCGGACCATCGCCTGGTCGTCGACGATGAGAACCCGGATGGGTCGGCCGGAGCTGCTCGTCATGGGGTTCCTCCCCGGGGGTCGGTGGTGCGGTCGTCGGAACGGCCGGTGCCCGGGCCGTCGGCGGGTGGCGTGTCCGGGAGGAACGCGGTCACCTTGAAGCCGTCCCAGTGCCACGGGTGCGCCGTCATGGTGCCACCGAGCATCGCGACGCGCTCCCGCATCCCCAGCAGTCCGTGCCCCGCGCCCTTGGAGGGCGGGGCGGGACCGGTCGGCCGGGAGTTGACTATCTCCACCTCCAGCCCGTCCCGCCGGTAGGTGAGACGGACCCTGGCGCTCGCCCCGGGCGCGTGCCGCAGGACGTTGCTCAGCGCCTCCTGCACGATCCGGTACGCCGACAGCTCCACACCGGGCGGCAGCGGGCGCCGCTCGCCGTCGATCTCGATCGCGACCTCGCGGCCGGCGGCCCGGGTGTTCTCCACCAGCGCGTCGAGCCGGTCGAGGGTGGGCTGCGGGGCGTGCGGGGCGGTGTCGCCGCCCGGCCCGGCGGACGGCTCCCCCGGCTCGGGGTGCTCCGAGCGCAGCACGCCCAGCACCCGGCGCAGCTCGGTCAGCGCCTCCAGCGCGTTCTGCCGGATGCCGGCCAGGTTCTCCTTCAGCTCGTCGGGCGGGTCCTGGACGAGGTGCGGGGCGACCTGCGCCTGGATGGAGATGACCGACATGTGGTGGGCGACCACGTCGTGCAGCTCCCGGGCGATGCGGCTGCGCTCCTCCAGCAGGGTGCGCCGGGTGCGTTCCTCGGCGGTGAGCGTGGTCTGCTCGACGAGTTCCGCGCGGGCCTCGCGGCGGCCGCGCAGGGCGGTGCCGACGATCACGACGACGGTGAACAGGGAGATCGCGAGCACGCCGGTGGTGTCGTACCGCCAAGCACCCGGCAGCCCCTCCAGCACGTTGGTGAGGAGCGCGGTCACGGCCAGTGCCGCGATCGCCGCCCGGGTGGGCACCCGCAGCGCGAGCAGCAGCAGCACGAACAGCTCGGCGACGATGCCGGCCGCGGTCCAGGGCCAGGTGTAGGTGTCCGGGTCGAAGCCCAGCCGGCCGCGCACGGCCATGGCACCCACGACGAACGCGCCCAGGGACAGCCACCAGGCGGGGACCGGCCGCCACAGCCCCAGGACCATGGCGCCGCCCTGTCCGCAGGCGATCAGGAAGGCCAGAGTGGGGGGCAGGTGGCCGTTGTCGCTCATGTCGCCCGTGCCGCCGACCGTGACGCCGAACGCGGCCAGGCAGACCAGGCCGTGCGGCAGCCAGCGCAGCCAGGTGGAGGGCGGCAGCGGGTCCGGCCGGAGGGTCCACAGGTCCGCGCACAGCTTCCGCAGCCAGCCCGTTACGCGCGCCCGCAGCGCGCGCCCCACCCCCCTGTCCGTCACGCGGCCCAGCCTAGACATGCCGCGCCTTCGCCGCCGTACCACTGCCGGCGGGACGGTGCTCCCGCACCACCTTCGAGCCACGGCCCCGGCCGCCGCCCCGCTCGAAGGAGCGGAACGCGGCCCAGCAGACGGCGAGGGCCAGGGCGAACACGGGCAGCCACAGCAGCCGGGCCCCGACCCAGTCCAGACCGTCGGGCCGGGTGTGCAGGCCGGGGAGCCGGCCCGCGAGGAGGCCGGTGGCCGTGGTGGCCATCAGGGCCGTCTGGTGCCAGAGGAACACGGTCATCGCGGAGAGGTTCACGAGCGCCACCGCCGCCCAGGCGACGGGCCCGCGCATCGCCTGCCGCAGCCGTGCGCGCAGCAGCAGGGCGAGACCGCACTGGGCCAGCCCGAAGGTGACGACGGCCAGCGTCGGCGGGTCCAGGTTGGACAAGCCCTCACCCGGCACCCCGACCATCGACGCCGGATAGCCCGCCCACAGGACGAGCCCCGCGGTCGCCGCCGCCCCGCCGACGAGCAGCACCCAGCCCGCGCGGCGGCGCTCCAGCTCGCCCCGGGTCCAGGCCGCGCCGAGCGTGAACGGCACCATCCAGCCCGCCGCGACGTTCACCCAGCCCAGCCAGGAGGGGCCGCCGAGGCCGAAGCGCAGCAGGTCCACGTGGAGGACGACGGCCAGCGGCCAGAGCGGGTTGAGCCGGGCCAGCAGCGGGGTCGCCGCCGTCAGGGCCGCGAACACCACGAGGAACCACAGCGGGGACAGGGCCAGTTTCACCAGGGTCCGGACCGTCCCGAACTCGGCGCCCGACAGCAGCAGCGCCGAAGCGGCGACCGTCCACAGGCCGAGGACGGCCAGGACCGGCTTGAACAGCCGGGTCAGACGGCCCGTCAGCCAGCGGTGGTAGGGCACGCCCCGGGCGCGCGCCGAGGCGTACCCCCGGGTGGCGACGTGGCCGCCGACCAGGAAGAACACGGCGAGCGTCTGGAACAGCCAGGAGATCGGCGCCAGCCAGGGCATGTGCTGCAGCGGACTCGCCGTGCGCAGGGCGGGGCCGTCGGCGACCAGGGCCGTCACCAGCCAGTGCCCGAGGACGACGCCGAGGACCGCGAAGGCGCGCAGGGCGTCCACGGCCCGGTCGCGGTCGGCCGGGGTGGCCGCGCCGATCCGGGCGGCCTCCCGCCGCAGGGCGCGGGGGACGCCGCGCACCCCGATGTCAGTCATGGGTCACCGCCTCGGTCTCGCCCAGGACGATCCGCGTCAGGTTGACCAGGGACGTCGAACCGGGCCTGAAGTAGTCGCTGTGGCCGCCGTCGCCGGCCGCGAAGACCCGGGCGCCGAAGGCCCGGGAGACGGGGTCGGTGCCGAAACCGACCGTGGTGCCGAACAGGCCGGCGCTGACGTGCGGGACGTGCGCCACCCAGTCGTCGGCGCCCCGGGCCGCCCAGACGCGGGCGCGGGTGTGCAGGGCGGCGGCGGAGTCGGCGCCGGTGCCGGGGCTGCCGACGAGCGCGATGTCGTCGACGGCGAGTCCGGCGGCGGCGCGCCCGCAGACGACCGACCCGTAGGAGTGGCACAGCAGCGAGATGCGCGGTCCGGTGCCCGCCACGGCCCGCAGGTCGGCGACGAGCGCGCGCAGCCGCGGGGCGGCCCGCTCCGCTCTGCCGGTCGTCGTGACCGTCGCGCTGACCGTGCCCGGCGTCTCGTAGCCCAGCCAGGCCACGACCGCGGTGCGGGTGCCCGCCGGGGCCTGCCGGACGAGCCGCCCGTGCAGGGCGGAGGCGGCGGCGTGGAACCGGCCGTAGGTGTCGAGGCTCGTGTCGGAGCCGGGGACCAGGACGGCGATGCGGTCGGCCCGGGCGAGGTCGCCCAGGACCTCCGTCACCCGGCCGGAGCCGCGGCCGTCGAACCGGAGGAGGTGCCGGGCCGGGGCGGCCAGGGAACGGTCCGTCGCGGCCCGGTCCCGGTCGTGGTGGGCCGCGGCCATGCGGGCCGCCTCGGCGGCGTTGTCACGGTTGGCCGCGTACGCCCCGGCGAGCGTCGACGCGCTGAGGGGGGCGAGGGACGCGGGCGCCGGCGCGGGGATCTCCGGCCGGACCGCGGCGGAGAGCGGGAGCACCACCGCACCCGTGACGAGGGCGGCGAGCACGGCCCGGCGCCACCGCCCCGCGCGCCGGTGTCCCGATGCGAACCCCATGGTCGTCCCCCTCCACCGCACCCGGCCATCGGGTCTGCGTGGAAGGGAAGTTACGGAGCGGGCCCCGTCGTCCGCGTCCCGCCGCGGAGCTCACCTCGGGACTGGCTCTCAGGTACTACGGGTACGACCGGGGGCGCCCCCCCCGGGGGCCGTCGCGACCGCCCCGCGGTGCCGGCGGGACGGCGGCTCACCACGCCAGTTGGGCGATCTCCTCCGCCACCACCGCGCACGCGTCCGCCGCCGGGTCGATGAGCGGGAAGTGCCCCACGTCCTCCAGCAGCGTCACCCCCACCATCTCCCCGGCCTTCGCCGCCGCGTCCGCGTACGACTCGGCGACCGCCTGCGGTACGACGAGGTCCGCCCGCCCCTGGACGAGGGTGGTGGCGATGCCGGTGGGCAGCAGCAGCGCCGGGTCGGCGTACGGCTGCCGCTCGGCGAAGTGCTCGTCGCCGCCGAGGAGTTGGCGTACGGCACCGCCGCACACGTCCAGCTTGTCGGCGACGGCGAAGTCCGCGATCGGGGCGAGGGCGACGACACCGCGCAGGGCCGCCGGGCCGCCGGCGCGCCAGGGCGAGTCCGCCGGCAGGACGTGCCGGGCCGCGCCCCACAGCGCGAGGTGCCCGCCCGCCGAGTGGCCGGTGAGGACCGTCCGGCGCGGGTCGGCCTGCGGCAGCAGCTCCCGGACGAGCGCCGGGAGGGCGTCGAGTGCGGCGGCGACGTCGTCGAAGGTGTCGGGCCAGCGGCCCGCCACGGGGTCCTCGCCGCCCCCGCGCCGGTACTCGGCGCTGGCCACGGCGAACCCGCGGCGGGCGAGGAAGTCCGCGAACGGGCTGACGTGGCGCCGGTCGTACGGCGCCCGCCAGGCACCGCCGTGCAGCACGAGGACGACCGGGGCGGGGCCGCCCGGGCCGCCCTGCCCGCGCGGGGCGTAGAAGTCGATCACCTGGTCGGGGTGGTCGCCGTAGGCCGCGGTGGCGTCGGGGTCGACGGGCGCGTGGGAGAAGGCCGACTCCTCCTCGGCAGCGGCCCGTGCTGCTGCGACGTCGTCCGTCATGCTCCAACCTTCCAGCGATGAACCGTACGGGGCGTACCAGTTGAGAGTTCAGCCGATGGCCGGGACGGTATCAGGCGCGTGACATGCGGGGACACGGGGATGTCACGCTGGGTGAAGACCGGGCGGCGAGGCCAGGACGGCCCCGGACGGCCCCCGTGGCGGCAGGGGCCGTCCGGCCGGGAGCGTCAGGCCAGCGTCCGGGCCAGCACCCGGGCCGCCCGCTCCACGTCGGCGAACCCGACGTACAGCGGGGTGAACCCGAAGCGCAGCACGTCCGGCGCCCGGAAGTCGCCGACCACACCCTGCTCGATCAGCCGTTTCATCACGTCACCGGCATCGCCGCAGCGCAGCGCGATCTGACTGCCCCGCTCCTCGTGCGCCATCGGCGTCAGGCACTCGACCCGCCCCTCGGGCACGTACGCGGCGACGCACTCCAGGAAGAAGTCCGTCAGCGCGAGGGACTTGGCCCGCACGGCCGCCACCGACACCCCGTCCCACACCTCCAGGGCCGCCTCCAGGGCGAGCATGGAGAGGATGTCGGGCGTACCGACCCGGCCGCGCGGGGCGCCGGAGGCCGGCTCGTAGTCGGCCCGCATCCCGAACGGCTCGGCGTGGGAGTTCCAGCCGGGAAGCGGCGAGTCGAACCGGTCCTGCAGCTCCCGCCGCACGTACAGGTACGCCGGTGAACCGGGCCCGCCGTTGAGGAACTTGTAGGTGCAGCCGACCGCCAGGTCCACCCCGTGCTCGTCCAGCCCGACCGGCAGCGCGCCCGCGCTGTGGCACAGGTCCCACACGACGTACGCCCCGGCCTCGTGCACGGCGGTCGTCAGCGCCGGCAGGCCGTGCAGCCGGCCGGTGCGGTAGTCGACGTGGTTGAGGAGGACGGCCGCGGTGCGGTCGCCCAGCACGGCCGGGACGTCCGCCGGGGCCACGGGCCGCAGCGTGCAGCCGGTCAGCCGCGCCGCGGACTGGGCGATGTACCCGTCGGTCGGAAAGGTCGTCGCGTCCACGACGATCTCGTCCCGCACGGGGCCGGCCGGCCGCGCCAGCCGCACCGCGCCCACCAGGGCCTTGAACACGTTGACGCTGGTCGAGTCGCCCACCACGACCTGCCCGGGCGCCGCCCCGATGAGCGGGGCGATCCGGTCGCCGATCCGCTCAGGCGCCGTCCACCAGCCGCTCTCCTCCCAGGACCGGATGCGCAGCTCGCCCCACTGGCGGCGTACGACGTCCTCGACGCGCCCGGGCACGACGGCCGGCAGGGCACCGAGCGAGTTGCCGTCGAGGTAGACCACGTCGTCGAGGACGAACTCGGCACGCTTGCCGGCCAGTTCGTCGACGGCGTCCAGCTTCTGTGCGCGTTCCGCCGGCTCAGACATAGGACCGCGCCGTCCACAGCTCGGGGAACACGTTCTTCTGCGCGCGCTTCTCCAGCCAGGCCACCCCCGCGGAACCGCCGGTGCCCGTCTTGGAGCCCATCGCGCGGCGCGTGGCGACGAGGTGGTCGTTGCGCCAGCGCCACACCAGCTCGGCGACATCGCTCAGCGCCTCGCCCAGCCGGGCGACCTCGTCGCTCTCGTCACCCGAGTAGACGGCCGTCCAGGCCGCCTCCACCTCCGGCGACGGCTCGTAGCGCTTGGAGACGTCGCGCCGCAGCACGGCCTCCGGGATGTCGTACCCGCGCCGCGCGAGCAGCCGCACGACCTCGTCGTACAGGCTCGGCTCGTGCAGCGCCTTCTCCAGCTCGGCGTGCACGCGCGGCGCGCCCCGGTGCGGGACGAGCATGGACGCGGACTTCTCACCGAGCAGGAACTCCAGGCGCCGGTACATCGCCGACTGGAAGCCGGAGCCCTCGCCGAGGGCGCTGCGGTACGAGTTGAACTGGGCCGGGGTGAGCTGGGCCAGCGGCCTCCAGGAGGCGTTCAGCGCCTCCAGCTCGCGCACGGACCTCTTCAGCGCGGCGGTGGCGGTGGGTACGTCGTCGCCCCTGAGCGCGCGGGCCGCCGTCTCCCACTCGTGGACGATGACGGTGAACCACAGCTCCATCACCTGGGTCGTCACCAGGAAGACCATCTCTCCGGGATCGTCGGAGAGGGTGTGCTGGAGGTGGGTGAGCACGTCCGCCTTGACGTAGTCCTCGTACGGCGTCGTGCCCTGGAAGTCGAGATGCGGGGTCTCGGGCTCGTGAGCCTCGTGGGACATCGCTGTCTCCTGCAGATAACTCCGGGTAGCGGTCCGCCCCTGCCGATGCCGGCACGGGGGCCCCGGTCCCCACCGGCATACTCCGCAATCGTCCCCCGAAACCGCAAGGCCCGCCCGCTCGGGACGGGCGAGCCTCACACCGCACGGGCCGTCTGTCAGCCCAGGACCTGCGCCGCCGTCGGCGAGGAGTCCTTCAGGAACTGGGAGCAGCGCTCGTACTCCTCCTGCTCGCCGATCGCCTGCGCGGCGCGGGCGAGGGCGTGCAGGGCACGCAGGAAGCCGCGGTTCGGCTCGTGCTCCCACGGCACCGGGCCGTGGCCCTTCCAGCCGTTGCGGCGCAGCGCGTCCAGGCCGCGGTGGTAGCCCGTCCGGGCGTACGCGTACGACTCCACGGCCGCACCCCGCTCGAACGCCTCGTCGGCGAGCTGCGCCCAGGCGAGGGAGGAGGTGGGGTGAGCGCCGGCGACGTCGACGGGCGACGCACCCGACGCGAGCATTTCCCGGGGCCCGGGGTCGTCGGGCAGATGGGTCGGGGGCGGACCCCCGAGAAGGTTCTCGTGAATGGACATGCCCCAAGTCTGCGCCATGCCGCTTAGCTGCGGGCAATCGTGCCGCCCCAGCTGCGGGCAGTCGTGCGGCCCCAGCTGCGGGCAGTCGTGCGGCCCCAGCTGCGGGCAATCGTGCCGCTGGGGCGGCACGGGTGGGCGCAGCGGCACCCCGCTCCGCCGGGTTGCGCACCCACCCGGCCTCAGCACCCACGCCGAGCACCCAGCAACGCCGAGCCGGCACCTACCCCAACCGCTTCCGCACCGGCTCCCCCTCCAACGGCGGCGCCGAAACACCCCCATGCCGCAGACACTCCGGCCGCCTGCACCCCGCCGGAGGCCTCCGCACCACCGCAGCCGCAACCACCGCCCCCACCACCAACGCCCCCGCACACCACCCCATCGCCTTCCCGAACGCCGTATCGAAAGCAACCGGCTCCCGGTACGCCTCCTCCCCCATCCCCGCCAGCAACGGCAACGCCGCCACCGCCACCAACCCCGCCGCCCGTGCCGCCGCGTTGTTGATCCCACTGGCCAGCCCGGCCCGCGCCACGTCCACGGACCCCAGCACGGTCGCCGTCAGCGGCGCCACCAGCGTCACCATCCCCAGCCCGAGCACCACCAGCGCCGGCAGGACATCGGCCACGTACGACGCCCCCGGCCCGACCCGCAGCATCAGCAGCATCCCCGCCGCGCACAGCAGCGGCCCCACCGTCAGCGGCACCCGCGGCCCGATCCGGTCGGCCAGTTCCCCCGACCGCGCGGACAGCAGCAGCATCAGCACGGTCGTGGGCAGCAGCGCCGTACCGGCCGCGAGGGCCGAGTAGCCCACGACCACCTGCAACTGCAGCGCGGCGAGGAAGAAGAACCCGCCGAGGGCGGCGTACACGCACAGCGTGACGAGGTTGACGGCCGTGAACTGCCGGGACGCGAAGATGTCCGGCGGCATCATCGGCTCGGCCCGCCGCCGCTCGACGACCACGAACGCGACGGCCGCGGCCACCCCGGCCAGAGCCGAGACCGCCGCCACGGCACCGCCCTGACCGGCCTCGATCAGCGCGTACGTCACCAGCGCGAGCGCCACCGCGCCCAGCACCGCCCCGAGCACGTCGAACCGCCCGTGGGCCCGCTGGTCGCCCGACTCAGGGACGTGCCGCAGCGCGACCGGCACGCAGAGCAGCGCCAGCGGCACGTTCAGCAGGAACACCCACCGCCAGCCCGGCCCGTCCACCAGCCAGCCCCCGACGAACGGCCCGACCGCCGCCCCGATCCCGCCGAAGCCGGACCACAGGCCCACGGCCCGCCCCCGGTCGTCGGGATGGAAGGAGGCCTGGATCAGCGCCAGCGACCCGGGCGTCAGAAGCGCACCGCCCACCCCTTGCAGGGCGCGGGCGGCGATGAGCACCTCCGCGGTCGGCGCGACCCCGCACAGCAGGGACGCCACCGCGAACCACACCACCCCGACGACGAAGACCTTCCGCCGCCCGAACCGGTCCCCGAGCGCCCCGCCCAGCAGGATCAGCCCGGCCAGCGTGACCATGTACGCGTTGACGGTCCACTGCAGGGCGGCCAGGTCCGCGTCCAGGTCACGGCCGATGCGCGGCAGGGCGACGTTGACGACGGTCGAGTCCAGCAGCGCCATGCTGGAGCCGAGGACGGTGGTGAGCAGGATCCACTTGCCCTGCGGTGAGGCCAGCCGGACATCGGGCATGCAGGGAGCATAGGAGCATACGGAAGAACCCGGCACCCCAGGAGGTGCCGGGCTCGACGCGAGCGGAACCGGGTACTACTTGATCTTCGTGCCGGTCGAGCGCAGGTTGCCGCAGGCCTCGACGACGCGGGCGGCCATGGAGGCCTCGGCCAGCTTGCCCCAGGTGCGCGGGTCGTAGGTCTTCTTGTTGCCGACCTCGCCGTCGACCTTCAGGACGCCGTCGTAGTTGCGGAACATGTGGTCCGCGACCGGGCGCGTGAAGGCGTACTGGGTGTCCGTGTCGATGTTCATCTTCACGACGCCGTTCTCCAGCGCCGTGCGGATCTCCTCCTCCGTGGAGCCGGAGCCGCCGTGGAAGACGAAGTCGAACGGGGAGGCCTTGCCGAACTTGGCGGCGACGCCCTCGTTCAGCTCCTTCAGCAGCTCGGGGCGGAGCACGACGTTGCCCGGCTTGTACACGCCGTGCACGTTGCCGAACGACGCGGCGAGCAGGTAGCGGCCCTTCTCGCCCAGGCCGAGGGCCTCGGCGGTGCGGATCGCGTCGTCGACCGTGGTGTACAGGGAGTCGTTGATCTCGTGGGAGACGCCGTCCTCCTCGCCACCGGTCGGGGTGATCTCCACCTCGAGGATGATCTTCGCGGCGCGGGCCTGCTCCAGCAGCTCCTGGGCGATGGAGAGGTTGTCGGCGAGGGTCTCGGCCGAGCCGTCCCACATGTGCGACTGGAAGAGGGGGGCCAGACCGGCGTCGACGCGCTTCTTGGACAGGGCCAGCAGCGGACGTACGTACCCGTCGAGCTTGTCCTTCGGGCAGTGGTCGGTGTGCAGCGCGATGTTCACCGGGTACTTCTCGGCGACGATGTGCGCGAACTCGGCCAGGGCGACGGCGCCGGTGACCATGTCCTTGCTGTACTGACCGCCCAGGAACTCGGCGCCACCCGTGGAGATCTGGACGATGCCGTCGCTCTCCGCCTCAGCGAAACCGCGCAGGGCCGCGTGCAGGGTCTGGGTGGAGGTCACGTTGATGGCCGGGTAGGCGAACTTTCCTGCCTTCGCCCGGTCCAGCATCTCGTTGTAGACCTCGGGAGTTGCGATGGGCATGCGTCCGCTCCTTGTATCTGCGGGTTGACGTACTGCTTTGTCTACGGCCCTGACCTAGACCTTGGGGTGCGACGTCATCGTCGGCCCCATCTTTCCAGACTTGGCCGGAAGGTCCAGGCCACGTCCACGCCCTGGTCGGCCCCCGGTCAGTCGAGGTCCAGCTCGTCCTTGGAGAAGGCGAAGAGGTACGGCACCCCGGCCCCCTCCTGGATCTTCTCGGCGGCGCCGGTCGCCCGGTCGACGATGGTCGCGACGGCGACGACCTCGGCCCCGGCCTCGCGCACGGCCTCGACGGCGGTGAGCGGGGAGCCGCCGGTGGTGGAGGTGTCCTCGACGACGAGCACGCGGCGGCCGGCGATGTCCGGGCCCTCGACGCGCCGCTGCAGCCCGTGCGCCTTCGCGGCCTTGCGTACGACGAACGCGTCCAGGCGCTTCCCGCGGGCGGCGGCCGCGTGCAGCATGGCCGCGGCGACCGGGTCGGCGCCCATGGTGAGGCCGCCGACGGCGTCGAAGTCCAGGTCGGCGGTCAGATCCAGCAGCACCTGCCCGACGAGCGGGGCGGCCTCCCCGTCGAGGGTGACGCGGCGGAGGTCGACGTAGTAGTCGGCCTCCAGACCCGACGACAGGGTCACCTTGCCGTGCACCACGGCCTTGTCCTTGATCTGCTGCAGCAGCGCGCCGCGTGTGTCCGTCATGCCGCCCAGCTTAGAGGCGGCGCCAGCTCCAGGTGGTGGTGGCCTCCAGCGGCTCCAGGGGCGTGACCAGGCGCGGCAGGGTGTTGAGCCCGTTGGGCGGGCCGGTCTGCGGCTCCACGCACACGGCCTCCCGCTGCTCGTCGTAGACGACCACCCACTCCTCGCGGCTGGTCACCTTCAGCTCCAGCTGCCCGGGCCAGGTGAGGGTCACGTCGACGCCGCCGGGCATGCCGAAGCAGTCGTCCCAGGGGCCGGGCTTCGGGTCGAGGCGGTTGCCGGTGGGCAGGTGGTCGTCGCCGCGCTCCTCCTGCCAGGCGGGGTCGAAGCCGAGGGTCACGTCCTCGCCGCCGAGGTTGCGGTTGAACCAGGGGTGCCAGCCGATCTGCGCCGGGAAGGACGACTCGTACGTCTCCACGGACATGGTCAGCGTCAGGCTGTCCTCGGTGAGGGCGACGACCTGGGTGACGAGGCCCGGGTGGGGCCAGGGGTCGACCAGCTCGTAGGTGAGGACGGCCTCGTCCGGGTTCGTGCGGGCGGTGCGCCAGGCGTGGTCGCGGACGGTGCCGTGGATGGCGTGCGGCGGGGCGTTGAGGGGCATCTGCCGGACGACGCCGCCGTCCAGGAACCGCCCGTCCCGGATCCGCCCGCACCACGGCACCATCGGGAAGCAGCCGAACCGCTCGCCCTGCCGCAGCAGTTCGACGCCGCCGATCCGCAGTCCTCCGACCCGGCCGCCGTTGCCCGGTTGCACGGTCGCCTCCGCGTCGCCCGCGGTCAGCGTGATGTCTTCGTCACTCACGGGACGACCCTACTGGGGTGATCAAGAGGGCGCGGCCCCTTCAGCGGCGTCTGCGCAGGGCCCGCACCGCCACGATGGCCGACGCCAGGGCCAGGGCCGCGGCGGGGGCGGCCCAGCGCAGCGGGGCGGGGGCGGACACGGTCTGGGGTGCGGGGACGGGGGCGTAGCGACCGCGCGGCGGGGCATGGTCCACCTCCTCGGCGCTGCGCCCGATCATCGTCCGCCGCGCGTGTGCCGCCTCGGCGACGCCCTCGTCGTCCTCGTCGTCCTCCTCCGGGTGTTCGAGGGAGGGGGGCGGGACCTCGGCGCCGAAGACGGAGGCGGGTTCGCCGGCGGAACCCGGGGGTTCCTCGGTGAGCCCCGGGTCCGGGCCGTCGTCGCCGCGGGCAGCGGGCTCGTCGTGGGGCGCGGGTCCTGACGCCTCCGCGGAGCCGCCCTCTGTTGCAGGGCCGCTCTCCGGCCGTGCGGGAGGCGGGGGCGGGGACGGGGGCGCGTCGTCGGCGTCCGGGGTGGTCTCGTAGTCCGTCGTGGCCCGGGGTTCGAAGTCCTGGGTGGCGAGGGGCGCGGTCGGGTCCGGGGCGGCCGCGGCCAGGTGCTCCGCGAAACGGTTCAGCAGCCGGGTGACGGCTCCCTCCACCGCGTCCGCCGGGAGGTCGGTGATCCGTCCCTTCGCCGCGGCCGTGCCGTCGAACACCACGGTGCAGCCGTCGTCCTCCTCCCGCAGGGAGATCCGCAGCGCGAGCGTGACCGAGCCGCTGCCGCGCGACTCCTCGGCCTCGCCCTCGGCGGCGTACGCCCCGTCGGCCCGCCGGGACAGCCGTACCGCTCCCCGGTAGGTGACGGAGTGGCTGCCGACCCGGACCTTCAGCCGCCCGGCCACGGGCTCGGCACCGGCGTCCTGCTGGAGCCCGGGAACCGCCCGGGCGACCCGCGCGGGGTCGTCCAGCACCTCCCTGAGCCGCTCGGCCGGAACCGGAACGAACACCTCGTGCTCCATGTCGACGGACTCTACCCAGCACAGCCGGAAACGCACCCCCGCCTGAGGGATTCACCCCCGATCCGCCCCCACCAGGCGTATCCTCCCGGCCCGCTCCCGCTCGCTGCCGCCGGCTCAGTACCGGGGGTGGACGAGCGTCGACGCCGGGAGCCCCGCGATCCGCGTCTCCCGTGCCGCCCGCGCGCCCGCCGCGAGGGACGCGTCCGTGAGGAGGCGGGGGCGCGGGCCGTCCGGGTCGAGGCGCGGCCGCGGCTCGGTGCGGGCGGCGAGGACGAAACCCCAGTCCCGGGGCGCGTGGGAGCGGTCGGCGGGCGTGCGGTCGGGCCCGACGGCGAAGCCGGCGTGCCGCCCGCCGGTGGCGTACGGGGCGGTGCGGAAGCCGGCCGCGCGGACCGTCGCCTCCACCGTCCAGTACACGCGGGGGCTGGACGCGACCGGCCCGGCGTGCACCACGAGCCGGCCGCCGGGGGCCAGCACGCGCCGCGCGAGGCCGTAGAACTCCTGCGAGTACAGCTTCGTGCTCGCCGTGATGCCCGGGTCCGGCAGATCCGAGACGACCACGTCGTACGCCGCCGGGGGCGCTGAGCGCAGCCAGCCGAAGGCGTCCCCGGTCGTCACGTGCGCGCGGGGGTCGCCGAACGCGTGCTCGTTCAGCGCGGACAGGGACGGGTCGGTGCGGGCCAGCCGGACCACCTCCGCGTCGAGTTCGACGACGTCGACCCGGTCCACTCCGGGGTGGCGCAGCACCTCGCGGGCCGCGAGGCCGTCACCGCCGCCGAGGATGAGCACACGGGTGTGCGGCCCGTTCATCGCGGGGTGGACGAGGGCCTCGTGGTAGCGCAGTTCGTCGCGCCCGCTGACCCGCAGCCGGCCGTCGAGGAACAGGTCGAGGGGCCGGCCGGGTGTGCCGCCGGTGAGGACCAGTTCCTGCACGCCGGACTGGAGCGCCACCCGTACGTCCTCCCCGTACACCGCGTGCCGGGCGGCCCGCTCGAAGTCGTCGACGAGGACGGCGGCCGAGGCGAGGACCGCGAGCACGAGGGCGTTGGCGAGCAGCAGCAGCCAGCGGGCGCGCCGGGTGAGGTCGCGGCGGAACAGGCCGAGCACCAGCGCGCCGCCGACGACCGCGTTGACGGCGCCGGTGAGCAGCGCACCGGTCAGCTGGCCGAAGAACGGCAGCAGCAAAAAGGGGAAGGCGAGGCCGCCGACGAGGGCGCCGACGTAGTCCGCGGCGAACAGGTCGGCCACCGCGCCGCCCGCGTCCTCGCGGCGGATGCGCTGGATCAGCTCCATCAGCAGCGGGATCTCGGCGCCGATGAGCAGCCCGGTCGCGAGGGAGAACGCGACGAGCAGGCAGCGCGGTCCGCTGGCCCACATCCCGCCCCAGTCGCCGGTCCAGGCGAAGACGGCGTACAGGGCCATCGCGCTGCATCCGCCGACGAGGGCGAGGGTGGCCTCGACGGCGCCGAAGCCGGCCGCGGCGAGCCCGCGCAGCCGCTTCGCGGCGAGGGAGCCGATGCCCATGGCGAAGACCATGACGGAGAGCACGACGGACGCCTGGGTGACCGAGTCGCCCATCAAGTACGAGGCGAGCGCGACGAGTTCCAGTTCGTACACGAGTCCGCAGGCCGCGCAGACGAACACGCCGGCGAGGACCAGGAACCGTCCCGTGCCCGGCCGGACGGGCAGCCGCGCCGGGCCGCCGGGGCCGTCCGGGGCGCTCCAGGGCGGCGGGGAACCGGGCGGGGCGGGCACGTGCGGCTCGATCACTCTGCGACGTTACGTCACGCCTCCGCTGCGGTCCGTCACCCACACGTGTGGTGCTGGTTTACAGAGGACGGACATCGGTACGAGAAGGGGTTCAACACCAGGGCTCCGCCCGGGCCGTCCGGCCGGACTCCGCCCGGACGTCCCGCTCAGGGCGCGGTGACCGCCGCCGGCATCCGGACTCCCACTCTGGTCCGGGTCGCCACCAACTGGCCGTCCTGCGGGTACGCGTGCCAGGTCCGCCAGTGCACCTGCCCCTCGTGGTGCTGGGCCAGCAGCGCGGTGAAGGCGTGCGGGCTGCCGGGGAAGACACCGGCGAGGCCGTGCGGGTGGTCGGAGACAAGGGCGAGCAACTCCTGGGCGCGGCCCGCGAAGGAACCGGGCGAGAGGACCTCGACCCGGGCCGCGAACTCGTACTCCCAGTCGCCCACCCGCTTGGCGACGCCGAGCGGAAGCGGAGTGCTGCTGCCCGGGATGCACGCCACCGTCTCCGAGCAGACGCCCCGCTCCTCCTCCAGCAGCACCTGGTGGGACGCGCCGAGGAGTCGCAACTGCAGTTTGCTGCCCGTCAGTTCGAGGTCGAGGGTGGCCAGGGCGGGGAGCGGCTCGCGCCCCAGGGCCCAGGCGAGATCGGCCGCGCGCGTGTCGCTGTAGGAGGTGTTCAGGGTTGTGAGCATGGATCGGCTCCGCAAGCACACAAGGAGAGGGAGATGGGTCCGCTGCGCCCCGGTCGCACCGGGGGATTGTCGGCCCGGGTCAGACCGGTCGGCCGGTTTCAGGAAGGTGTCCGCGGGACGTCCGAGAGGCTGCGTTGGTGAGGAGAGGGAATCATGAACAGTGGCGCCGCCACAGCGTTTTTACCCAAGTTCGTAGGGTTTCCATCCCTCAGAGGGCTCCACTGCTCAACTGTTCAACCACGGCGTGCGCCGGTACCGGGGAGGCGTGCGCCGGTGCGCCGTGGCGCGCTCCCGAAGCCCGGACGGACGGGCGCCCGGCATTCCCCCTGACCACCGAAGTGGCCCTGTGACGGCCGCAGTTGCCGCAGTCACCCCCGGACGCACCACCCACTGGGCGCAGTTGTCCTACAGGCATGAGAAGTTGCCCGAATCCACGTAAAGCCATCGGACGGAAGTTCGACACATCCACCGGTCGAGAACTCCGCCCCGGCACGGGAACGCGGGACCCGCCCCAGGTGCGGACCCCGCGCTCGCGCTCACACTCGCGCTCGGTGGATGCGGCTTCCCCCGTCATGAGGGCCGGCCGGTGTGCCGGTCAGCTGCCTCCGCCGCCGCATCCGCCACCGCCGCCTCCACCGCAGGACGAGCCGCCGCCGCAGGAGTGCCCACCGGACGAGCCGGAGTCTCCCCCGCCGGCCCACCAGCTGCCGCCGCTGTCGTGACGGCCGGAACCGGTGGACGCCCACGCCCCGCGACGCGTCGTCCGCCCGGATCCGCCCCTGCGGGCCTTGGACACGAGCGCCCCGATCAGGATGACTCCGATCACCGCCAGGATGATGCCGACAACCATGGCGCCACCCTCCTTCCGTTTCCCCCGAAGCGGCCCCCCGTGGGCGCCTCGCACTTGCGTGAACCGGTGATGCCCGGCCCTCGGACGCGCCAAAGCAGAGTTGAGGAACTCCAGAGCTTCGGCGCAGGATGGCCGGCATGACCTCCAGCGCGCGCCCCCTCCTCAACCGCCGCCTCGCCGAGTTCGGGACGACGATCTTCGCCGAGATGTCGGCCCTGGCGCTGAGCACCGGCGCCATCAACCTCGGGCAGGGCTTCCCCGACACCGACGGCCCCGAGGAGGTCAGGGAGGCGGCCGTGCGGGCGCTGCGGGACGGCCGCGGCAACCAGTACCCGCCGGGCCCCGGCATCCCCGAGCTGCGCACCGCGGTCGCCGCCCACCAGCAGCGGCGCTACGGCCTGTCCTTCGACCCCGACCGGGAGGTCCTGGTCACGGCCGGGGCGACGGAGGCGATCGCCGCCGCGCTGCTGGCCCTGCTGGAGCCCGGCGACGAGGTGATCGCCTTCGAGCCGTACTACGACTCGTACGCGGCGTGCATCGCGATGGCGGGCGGACGCCGGGTGCCGGTGACCCTGCGCGCGGACGAGGGCGCGGGCCGCTTCCGCCTCGACCTCGACGAGCTGCGCGACGCCGTCACCGACCGCACCCGCCTGCTGCTGATCAACACCCCGCACAACCCGACCGGCACGGTCCTCACCCGGGCGGAGCTGGCCGCGATCGCCGAGCTGGCCGTGGAGCGGGACCTGCTCGTGGTGACGGACGAGGTGTACGAGCACCTGGTCTTCGACGACGCCGAGCACATCCCGCTGGCGACGTTCCCGGGGATGCGCGAGCGCACGGTGACGATCGGCTCGGCCGGCAAGACGTACTCGTTCACCGGCTGGAAGGTCGGCTGGGTGACGGCGGCCCCGGAGCTGGTCACGGCGGTCCGCTCGGCGAAGCAGTACCTGACGTACGTCTCGGCGGGCCCGTTCCAGTACGCCGTCGCGGAGGCGCTGGCCCTGCCCGAGTCGTACTTCACCGCGTTCCGCGACGACATGCGGGCCAAGCGGGACCTGCTGTCGGCGGGCCTGGAGGAGGCCGGCTTCCGGGTCTTCCGCCCCTCGGGCACGTACTTCGTCACCACCGACATCCGCCCCCTCGGCGAAACGGACGGCTTCGCCTTCTGCCGCGCCCTGCCGGAACGCGCCGGCGTCGTCGCCATCCCGAACGCGGTCTTCTACGACCACCGCGAGGAGGGCGCACCGTTCGTACGGTTCGCGTTCTGCAAGCGGACGGGGGTGCTGGAGGAGGCGGTGCGGCGGCTCAAGGGGGCCGGCACGCCCTGAAAAGGCAAACGGCGCGTACAGCACGCACCCGTTCGTGCGCGCCGACGCGCCGTGAGAGGCCCGGTCGGGGGCTCTACTCGTCGTCCTCGGGCTTCTCCGCCTCGTTGATCTCCTGCTCCAGGCCGAGCTGCTCGACGAGCCACTTGTCGAACTCGATCGCGGCGCGCACCCAGCTGACCGTCGAGGAGACGAAGTGCTCCAGGCTCACGCCCATGCCGATCAGCATCTGGGCCTCGCCGATCAGGCGGACCGTGCCGTCGTCGTGGGTGTGGCTGTAGACCTTGGGCCACAGGGTGCGGCGGTTCCAGTCGTCGATGGACTCCAGGATCTGCGGCTTGGCCTCGATCTCGTGGGGCCGGTCGTAGAACGTCCGCACGGAGAAGACCTGCTGGTCTCCCTCTCCACGGAACATGAAGTAGGTGCGGAACTGCTCCCACGGCGCCGCGAGGTCTCCCTCGTCGTCGACGACGTACTTGAGCTCCATCTGGTCGAGGAGCTGCTTCACGAGGTCCTGATCCGGGACGACGGGGCCCGCCGGTCCTTGCGGCTGCGGCTCGGGCTGGCCCCCGAAGTTCGGAATCGAGGACGGGTCGATGGTCACCGTGAATTTCCCTTCGTACGGATTCCGCCATCCTCCCCCATGCGGGGAGGGGGGTGGCAAGCCCCGACAGGCCCTGTCAGCCCACGGCTGACACGATCCGGTCAACCGCAACCTCCGGGTGCCGGAACCCGTCTCCCCCGAGGGTGGACGAAGGTGTGCTCCTCCTCGGGTTCCTCGTCATCGGCCTTTTCATGTTCATGTGGGGCCGAGCGCCCCGGGGCCGCCGAGGCCGGCCACTGCACCGTGCAGCGGGGCATCGACACCGCGTACACGGCGGTGCTGCGGATGCCGCGGGCGGACGTGCGCGACTGGCTCCGCACGACGTATCCGGACGCCCCCGAGGTCCGTACGGGTGGGACCTGCGCGGCGCTCTGTCTGGATGTGACCCACGAGGACGGCCTGCCCGGCGCGGCGGAGGCGCACGTGGTGCAGGTGAGGGTGGAGTACGTGAACGCCGAGACGGCGCGCGTGCGCTTCTCGGCGTTCACCATGTGACCCCAGGGGCCCGGGCCGCCTACAGCGTCTTGCCCGTGGCCGGGCCCACCAGGAGTCCGTCCTCGAAGCGGTCCACCCGGACCGTGTCGCCGTCCTTGATCTCCCCGGAGAGGATCTCCTTGGCGAGGCGGTCGCCGATGGCCGTCTGGACGAGGCGCCGCAGCGGCCGCGCCCCGTAGGCCGGGTCCATGCCCTCCTCGGCGAGCCAGGCCAGCGCCTGAGGCGTGATGTCGAGGGTGAGGCGCCGCTCGGCGAGGCGCTTGGCCAGGCGGTCGATCTGGAGCCCCGCGATGCGCTCCAGCTCGGGCTTGGTCAGCGCGGCGAAGACGACCAGGTCGTCCAGGCGGTTGAGGAACTCCGGCTTGAAGGAGGTCCGCACCACCTCCAGGACCTGCTCCTTCTTCTCCTCCTCGCTGGTGAGCGGGTCGACCAGGAACTGGCTGCCCAGGTTCGACGTCAGGACGAGAATGGTGTTGCGGAAGTCGACCGTGCGGCCCTGGCCGTCCGTCAGCCGGCCGTCGTCCAGCACCTGGAGCAGGATGTCGAAGACCTCGGGGTGTGCCTTCTCCACCTCGTCCAGCAGGACGACGGAGTACGGCCGCCTGCGCACGGCCTCGGTGAGCTGGCCGCCCTCCTCGTAGCCGACGTAGCCGGGCGGGGCGCCGACCAGCCGGGCCACGCTGTGCTTCTCGCTGTACTCCGACATGTCGATGCGGACCATCGCCCGCTCGTCGTCGAAGAGGAAGTCGGCGAGGGCCTTGGCGAGTTCGGTCTTGCCGACACCGGTCGGGCCGAGGAAGAGGAAGGAGCCGGTGGGGCGGTCCGGGTCGGCGATCCCGGCACGGGACCGGCGTACGGCGTCGGAGACGGCCCGCACGGCCTCGGTCTGGCCGATGAGCCGCTTGCCCAGCTCGTCCTCCATGCGCAGCAGCTTCTGCGTCTCGCCCTCCATGAGCCGCCCGGCGGGGATGCCGGTCCAGGAGGCGACGACGTCGGCGATGTCGTCCGCGCCGACCTCCTCCTTGACCATGGTGTCCTTGGCGACCTCTTCCTCCGCCTCGGAGGCGGCCTCCAGTTCCTTCTCCAGGGCGGGGATCTCGCCGTAGAGCAGCTTGGAGGCGGTGTCGAAGTCGCCGTCGCGCTGGGCGCGTTCGGCCTGGCCGCGCAGTTCGTCGAGGCGTTCCTTCAGCTCGCCGACGCGGTTGAGGGACTGCTTCTCCTTCTCCCAGCGGGCGGTGAGGCCGCGCAGCTCCTCCTCCTTGTCGGCGAGGTCGCGGCGCAGCTTCTCCAGGCGCTCGCGGGAGGCCGCGTCGGTCTCCTTGCCGATCGCCAGCTCCTCCATCTTCAACCGGTCGACGGCACGCTGGAGTTCGTCGATCTCGACGGGCGAGGAGTCGATCTCCATACGGAGGCGCGAGGCGGCCTCGTCGACGAGGTCGATGGCCTTGTCGGGCAGGAAGCGGGAGGTGATGTACCGGTCGGAGAGCGACGCGGCGGCGACGAGCGCGCTGTCGGCGATCTGCACCTTGTGGTGGGCCTCGTAGCGGCCCTTGAGTCCGCGCAGGATCGCGATGGAGTCCTCGACGGTCGGCTCGGCGACCAGCACCTGCTGGAAGCGCCGCTCCAGCGCCGGGTCCTTCTCGATCCGCTCGCGGTACTCGTCGAGGGTCGTCGCACCGACCATGCGCAGCTCACCGCGGGCCAGCATCGGCTTCAGCATGTTGCCGGCGTCCATGGCGGAGTCGCCGCCCGCGCCCGCGCCGACGACCGTGTGCAGCTCGTCGATGAAGGTGATGATCTGGCCGTCGGAATCCTTGATCTCCGCCAGGACGGTCTTCAGGCGCTCCTCGAACTCGCCCCGGTACTTCGCCCCGGCGACCATGGCGCCGAGGTCGAGCGCGACGAGCCGCTTGTCCTTGAGCGACTCGGGCACGTCCCCCTTGACGATCCGCTGGGCGAGCCCCTCGACGACGGCGGTCTTGCCGACGCCGGGCTCGCCGATGAGGACGGGGTTGTTCTTCGTCCGGCGGGACAGGACCTGCACGACGCGGCGGATCTCCTGGTCCCGGCCGATGACGGGGTCGAGCCTGCCCTCCCGCGCGGCGGCCGTGAAGTCCGTCCCGAACTTCTCCAGGGCCTTGTACTGGCCCTCGGGGTCGGCCGTCGTCACCCGGCGCTGGCCCCGGGTCTTCTGGAAGGCGGCCTGGAGCTTCTTGGCGTCGGCCCCCTGCTGGGACAGCACCTCACCGGCCGCGCCGCCCTTCGCGGCGATGCCGATGAGCAGGTGCTCCGTGGAGAGGTACTCGTCGCCGAGGTCCTTGGCGCGGGCCTGCGCGTCGGCGACGACGGCGAGCATCTCGCGGTTGGGCTGGGGCGGCGCGACGGTCGAGCCGGTCACGCTGGGCAGCCCGGCGAGCACGCGCTCGGCGCCGGAGCGCACGGCCGCCTGGTCGGCGTCGACGGCGGCGAGCAGGTCGGTGATGTTCTCGTTGTCCTGCCCCTGGAGCAGCGCGAGGAGCAGGTGGGCGGGGGTGAGGTCGGGGTGCCCCTCGGTCACGGCCCGGTTGCTGGCCGCGTTGATCGCGTCCCGGCTCCGGTTGGTCAGCTCGGCGTCCACGTTCGCGTTCTCCTCCTTGCACTGACCCGAACGACGTACATAAAGTTGAGTCTACTGCACTCAAGGCCACACCGGGGAGGGCGCGGGGGTTAAGTTCCGGGCCATGGCGACCAAGTACTCCGTCGATCCGGGCGCGCCGGACCCGACATTCCTCGGCTTCTGGCAGGAACGGCACCTGTGCACCCTGACGACTCCCCGCCCGGACGGCACTCCGCACGTGGTACCCGTCGGGGTCACATACGATCCCGCGGCCCGGCTCGCTCGGGTGATCACGAACAGGACGAGCGCGAAGGTGCGGCACGTGCTGGCCGCCGGGGAAGCGGGGGCGGCGGTCGCCGTCTGCCAGCTGGAGGGCCGGCGCTGGGCGACGCTGGAGGGCCGGGCGTTCGTCCGCACCGAGCCGGACCGGGTCGCGGAGGCGGAGCGCCGCTACGCGGAGCGCTACGGACGGACGCCGTCACCGAACCCGGCGCGCGTGGTCATCGAGATAGAGCTGACGCGCGCGATGGGACGAGGTTGACCCAAGTGAATATCCACACCGGTGATCGATTGGATCCGGCCATCGCGCGACTGGGGTGATACCCGGAAATGTCCCCACAAACTGCAGCGGCGTCACCGTGTTCAGGTCACGGTGACGCCGCTGCGGGGGGAAGCACCTGAGCGATCTGTTACGACGGGGGAATCGCGTCAGGCACTGCGGGGGGTGGCAGAGATGGTCCTCGGGGCAGGGGAGTCGGCCTCCACCTGCTGATGGTCCCTTTGGTCCAGGTTCACAAAGATCATTCCGTACCGTACGGCACATCGCACTGGCTGCGGCGCCCCCCGAGGCCGCCGCAGACACCGGTACGCCCGTACGTCTCCGTCCTCGTCCCGCGTGACGACGACCGGCTCTCCGAACACGGTCACCATCAACGAGTCACCGCTGTGGGGGATGGCGGTGACCAGGTCGATGAAGTGCCAGCCGGAGCGGTAGGCGGTCGCCATCTCACGACGGAAGGAGCGGTCGTCGGGTGGAGTGGTCACGGTCAGCTCCCGGATCCGGCTGCCCCGGAGCTCGGCCAGCTGGTGTTGTTGATGCCGCTGGTGGTCTGCGCCACCGACGGCCAGCTGGTGTTCGCCCGAACATCACTCTTCGCTTCGGAGAAGCCACTCAGTACGCCGAGGGCTGCAACGGCGGAGAAGGCGGCGACAAGCACCGAGCGAAGCATTCTGTTCCGCATAGTCGGCTTCGTCCTCACTTGAAGGTCCCCTTTTCCCCCGTCGAGTACGACGATGGCTCATTCGGGCACGTCATGGCCACACAATCGATGCATCATGTTCCTGCATGTTCAGGACCCTGGGGGGTGGAGATTTGGCAACGAATCCGGCAAGAGGGACACATCCCCATGCGATGACCGAGTGGTGCGAGGAGGGCAGCCGCCTTTATGCCTCTGCTCTGCGTACCGGACGCATCGCCCGCGCGGAAGTGGAGCCGGCCCCTTGCCTGGTGGAGTTCGCCCTCCTCCACCCCGATCCGGACGATCCCAACTGGCTGCGCCCCGTGCCCCCGGTCGTCGCCCTGTCCCGGCAGCTCAGCCCGCTGGAGAACGAGATCGCCGAGCGCAGGCGCCTGGCCATCAGTCTCGCGGAGACCTTCCAGCCCTTCATGGCCATGGGTACCCACACGGCCACGAGTGACTCCATCACCGTGCTGGAAGGCGGCGAGCGGATCAACGCCGCACTGAACATGGCGACGGCCCAGTGCAGGACCGAGGTCCTCACGCTCCAGCCGAGCGACCGTATGTCAGAACGCAGTCTCCTGAGAGGACTGGAACGCGACAAGCCGCTCATCGAACGAGGTGTGCGGATCCGCACGGTGTACCAGCACACCGCCCGCTACAACCCGGAGCAACTGGCCTACGCTGCGCGGCTGTCCGACGGCAAGGCGGAGTACCGCACCATAGACGAGCTGGTGGAGCGTCTGATCATCTGCGACGAGACCGTCGCCTTCATCCCCGCGCGCGACGACCAGCAGGTCGCCCTGGAACTGCGCCACCCCGGACTCGTCCGCTACCTGATCAAACTCTTCGAGTACCTGTGGGACCGCGCCGTCCCGCTGAGCACCGGCACCCCGTACGAAGCGGCGTCCGGCGGCATCACGGAGATCCAGCACTCCATCGCCAAGCTCCTGGTCGAGGGCCACGTCGACGAAGCCATCGCGCGCCGCCTGGGCATGAACGTACGGACCTGCCGCGCCCACATCGCCAAACTGGCCTCGGCCCTGGGCAGTGGCAGCCGGGCGCAACTCGGGTATCTCATAGCCCGGTCGGAGATCCTGAAGCAGGACGACGGAGCAGGAGGTAGTCCGGAGTGACGTCGGCGCCACACCCGGAGCACGACCCGGACGAACTGTGCCCCGACGGGATGGCGCTGTACGAACGCGCCGTGCGCGAAGGGCACATGAGCGTGGACGCCGCCCGCGCCGCGCCCTGCCTGATCGACTTCGGCCTGCTGCACCCCGCCGTCGACGACGTCCACCGGCTCGAACCCGTGGCGCCGGCCGTCGCCCTCCACCGGCTGCTGCGCGGCTCCGAGGAGCGGATCGCGCGGGAACGGCGGCGGGAGGAACAGCTGGCCGAGACGTTCGAGCCGCTGATGGCCGTCGACGGGCAGCACCCCGCCGCGGACGCCACCCCGACGCTCAGGCTCCTCAGCGGGAAGGAGCGGATCAACACGGCCATCACCGAGGCCATGGCGGAGGCCCGTCGGGAGATGCTCACCGTCCAGCCGCGCAGCGGGCTTCCCGGGACACGCGTCGAGGCGGCCTACGCCCTCGCGATCCGCCGCGACCAGGCGCTGCTGGACCGCGGCGGCCGCATCCGCACCCTCTACCAGCACACCCTGCGCCACCACCCCACGACCGTGGCCCATCACGAACGGCTGCGGGGCGACATCGAGGCGCGCGCGCTGGACGAGATCACCGACCGGCTCATCATCGTCGACCGGGACGTGGCGTTCATCCCCGCCGACGGCAACGGCAGCCTGGCCCTGGAGATCCGGCACCCCGCGATCATCGGGTACCTGGCCACCACGTTCGACCGCTTCTGGCGCCTCGCCACCCCGCTGTTCCCCGAAGCCGCCCCGCAGCCCTCGCACAACGGCATCACCCCCCGCCAGCGCGCCATTGCCGCCCTCCTCATCGAGGGCCACACCGACGCCGTCATCGCCGACCGGCTGGGCATGAACGTCCGCACGGCCCGCGTCCACATCGCCAAACTCGCGGCGACGCTGGGCAGCCAGAGCAGGGCCCAGCTCGGCTACCTCATCGGGCAGTCCGGGATTCTCGACGGGGAACGCTGACCGGCGCCGCCGCCCGGGGCGGCCCGTCGAGCCCCACCTGGGCGATGCGCACGCCCAGTTGCGTACGGCTGGCGGCCCCCAGCGTCTCCGACAGCCGCGCGATGTGTGCCCGGCAGGTCCGTACGCTGATCCCCAGCCGTTCCGCGATCACGGCGTCCTGGTGCCCCTCCGCGAGCAGGGCCGCGATGGACTGCTCCCGGTGGGAGATGCCCTCGATGCCCGTGTCCGGGAGCGGGGCCGTCAGGGGGATCGCGAGGCGCCACAGCCGCTCGAAGACCGTGACCAGGTACTCGACGATCGCGGGGTGGCGCAGCTCCAGCGCCATCGTGCGGTCGGTGTTGGCGGGGATGAAGGCCACCGTCCGGTCGAACAGGATGAGCCGGTCGATGACCTCGTCGAGCGTGCGCGCCTCCACCGCGTCGCCCATCAGCTCCAGGTAGGTCAGCAACCCCTGCCCGTGCCGGGCGACATGCGTGTACAGGTCCCGCATCCGCACACCCCGGCCGCGCAGCGCCAGCGCCCGGTGCAGCCCCTCGGAGAGCTCGGCCTCACGTCGGATGCCGCCCGGCTGCACCGTGAGCACCTCGGTCGTGCACGCCTGGGTCGCCTCGTCCATCGCGGCCTGGATCCGGGCGAGTCCGTCCAGGACCCGGATCGCCGGGCCCTCGGCGGCCGACGCGGCCGGCTGCACCTTCAGGCCCAGCCCGGCGTACCACTCGAAGGCCGCCACCGCCGAACCCACCCGCCGCTGGCTCGCGCTGACCTCGTCGTACATCCCGCGCAGCAGCCGGGTCATGACCTCCTGCGGGGAGGTCGGCACCAGCCAGTCCATGTCGTCCGGGTCCGGGTGCAGCAGGGCGAGTTCCAGCAGGCAGGGCACCTGCTCGGCGTCCCGGCGCGGCACGCGGCCCCGCCGTACGGCCCGGGAGTACACGCGGTCCCCGGCTTCGCACAGTCGGTCGGCACCGTGTGGATGCTCCTCCGTCCCGTGCCCGGCCATCGCCCATCCCACCCCCCGGTTCCGCCGTCCTTCGCAGCGCAACTATGCGCGGCCGGGACCTGCTCCGCAACACGGCTCCCCCGCACCCGGGTTCCTTTTTGAGCCGTTCGCTCCCTGAATCCGCTCGCTCTCCCCTGGCCTGTTGCCACGGGACGCGGTGGCGTGTGCGCGGTCGGTGTGCGACCTTCTGTGATCACGGGCCGGGACCGGGCCCGCCTGCTCGCGAGGGGGAAGAGTGAACGACCCGCAGGGACCGGCGGACCCGCGGCGACTGCCCGCCGTGGACGCGCTGCGAGGCTTCGCCCTGTTGGGCATCCTGGTGGTCAACAGCGCCCAGATCATGAGCCCTTACGAGACGGAAGGGGTCCGGGACCCCGGGGCGGCGCCGGTGGACCACGTCGCCGCCTGGCTGGTGGCGGCGCTCGCGTCCAGCAAGTTCTACCTGCTGTTCTCGTTCCTGTTCGGCTACAGCTTCACCCTCCAGGCGGCCGCCGCCGAACGCGACGGGGCCGGCGTCACCGCGCGTTTCCTGCGCCGGTCCCTGGGCCTGGTGCTGCTCGGCCTGGTGCACGCCGTCCTGCTGTACACCGGCGACATCCTGCTGACCTACGGCGTCCTGGGGCTGGTCCTGCTGTGGGCGCGGCGGATCAGGCCGGCCACCGCCGTGAAGGCCGCCGCCTGGATCTACGGCGTGTTCGGTGTCGTCCTCACGGGGCTGGGGGCGCTGGCCACCGCGGTGGACGACGAGGAACCCGTCCCCCACGGGGCGATCGCGCAGGCCGTGGCCGCCTACCGGGGCAGTGCCGGCACGGTCGTGCGGGAGAACCTGGACCGGCTGCCCCTCGCCCTCCTCGGCGTTCTCCTCATGGCCCCGGGCGTGCTCGCCGCGTTCTTCCTCGGGCTGGCCGCGGGGCGGCGGCGACTGCTCGCGCCGGGCGGGACCGACCGCTCCCGGCTGGTGCGCGTGACGGTCGTCGGGCTGGCCGTCGGGGCCCCGGGTGCCGTCTTCTTCGCCTCCTCCGCCCAGGGGCCGCTGGGCGAGCGCTGGCAGCTCCTGGGCATCGGCGTGGGCATGCTGACGGCGCCCGCCCTGTCGGCCGCGTACGCCTGCCTGCTGCTGCTCCTGATGGACTCGCCCCGGGGGGACCGGGTCCGGCGGCTGTTCGCCCCGGCGGGCCGCCTCGCGCTCACGAACTACCTCGGGCAGTCCCTGATCATGATGTTCCTCGCCACGGCGTACGGCCTGTCCCTCTACGGGGACGTGGGAGCGGCCGGCGTGCTGCTGCTCGCTCTCGCCGTGTACGCGCTCCAGCTCGCCCTCAGCACGGCGTGGGCCCGGCGCTTCAGGCACGGGCCCGCCGAGTGGCTGCTGCGGGCGCTCACCCTGGCCGGACGCCCCGGGAGGGCCGGCACGAGGAGCGCCCCCGAACCGGCTACTTGAGGCCGAGGGACTGGCAGGCCGCCTTGTACTTCGCCGTGCAGATGTCCGACACCTGGTAGATGTCGTCGGCGACGACCGTGTCCTTGATGTTCTCCCGGGTCAGCGCGACCACGGGCACGAGCTGGGCGGGGATGCCCTTGTGGGTGGGGCTGTCGACCTTGTCGCGGGTGAGGGCGGCGAACTGGATGTCCCGGCCCTGGACCTTCGCGACCGCCATCTCCGCGGCGCTCTCCGCCTCCTGCGGGTACGACTTGTACACGCTCATGTACTGCTCACCGCTGAGGATGCGCTGCACCGCGGCGAGTTCCGCGTCCTGCCCGGTGATCGGCGGCAGCTCGGTCACGCCGGCCGCCCGCAGCGCCTTGACGATGCCGCCCGCCATGCCGTCGTTGGCGGAGTACACCGCCGCGATGTCGTCCTTGCCGATCTTCTCGATCGCCTGGGCCATGTTGGCCTGCGCGTTCTCCGGCTTCCAGTCCTTGGTGTCGAAGGACTCGGCGATCGTCACCTTGCCGTTCAGCTCGGACATCGCCCCGGCCTTGAACTGCTTGGCGTTGGGGTCCGTCGACGAGCCGTTCATCATGACGATCTTGTCGGAGAGGCTCGCCTTCTCACCGATGGCCTCCAGCAGGGAGCGGCCCTGGACCTCGCCGACCAGCTCGTTGTCGAAGGAGATGTACGCGTCGATCGGGCCCTCGGCCAGCCGGTCGTAGGCGATGACCGGGATGCCGGCGTCCTTGGCCTTCTTCACGCCGCTCGCGATGGCCTGCGAGTCGACGGCGTCCAGCAGGATCACGTCGACCCGGTCGTCGATCATCTGCTGCAGCTGGCTCGCCTGCTTGTCGGCGCTGGCCTCGGCGTTGGCGTACTCGACGCGGCCCTGGTCGTTCGTGAGCGACTCGACCTTCTGCTTGATGATGGGGTAGTCGAAGTTCTCGTACCGCGTGTTCGCCTTCTCCGGCAGCAGCAGGCCGACCGTGATGTCGTTGCCCTTGGTCGGGCTCGCGTCGTCGCTGCTCCCGGTCGCGTTGAGCACGCCGCAGCCGGCGAGCGTGACGGACATCGTGGCCGCGGCCACGGATATGGAGATACGACGACGCATGCGGGAGCTCACTTCGCGTGTGATTCGGACGTGGGCACAGCTTTGTGGCCCATGTGACTGAAAAGCCAACGCGGACGCGCCCCCCAGCGTCAAGCGGAACCACTTAACGAGATGACAACACCACGCTCCGCAGTGGTTGTGAAGACGGTGCGGAATCGCCTCCAAGTGCTCTGCACCGGTCAGTCATCGACAGGAGACCATGCGAAACCGGGTCAAGGCATGCGAAAGGGGCCGGGAGTTGCCTCCCGGCCCCTTTCGCATGCCTTCACACAGGCGCGTCGGTCAGTCCGCCTGCTGCTGGCGCTTCGGCCGCCACACCACCAGCGCGCTGGTCTGCTGGACCTCCTGGTACGGCACCAGGTCCCGGCGGTACGACGCGTGCACCGCCGCCTCGCGCTGCCGCATGGCCGCCGCCGCGCCGTCGAGCGCGTCCTCCAGCTCCGCCACGCGGGCCTGGAGCGCGGCGACCTGGTTCTCCAGTTCGATGATGCGTTTGATGCCCGCCAGGTTGATGCCCTCGTCCTGCGACAACTGCTGCACCTGGCGGAGCAGTTCGATGTCGCGGGCCGAGTAGCGGCGGCCCCGGCCGGCGGTGCGGTCGGGGGAGACCAGGCCCAGGCGGTCGTACTGGCGCAGGGTCTGCGGGTGCAGGCCGGACAGCTGGGCCGCCACCGAGATGACGTAGACCGGGGTCTCCTCGGTCAGTTCATACGGGTTGCGTCGACGACCGTCCATCTGACTCATGCTCCCTTCGCGGCCTGGAACAGATCCGCCCGCGGATCCTCGCCCGCGGTCGCCTCGCGATACGCCTCCAGTGCGTCACGAGCCTTCCCCGTCAGGTCCTTCGGGACACTCACCTCGACCGTGACCAGGAGGTCGCCGCGGGTGCCGTCCTTGCGGACCGCGCCCTTGCCCCGGGCGCGCATCGTACGGCCGTTCGGCGTGCCCGGGGGCAGTTTCAGCGTGACGGGCGGACCGCCCAGCGTGGGCACCCGGACCTCGCCGCCGAGGGCCGCCTCGGCGAACGTCACCGGGACGGTGACGGTGAGGTTGTCGTCCTTGCGGCCGAACACCGGGTGGGAGTCGACGTGCACCATCACGTACAGGTCGCCCGCCGGGCCGCCGCGCTCGCCCGGCGCTCCCTTGCCGCGCAGCCGGATCCGCTGGCCGTCGCTGACCCCCGCGGGGATGCGCACCTGCATCGTCCGCGAGGACTTGGCCCGGCCGCTGCCCTTGCAGATCTCGCAGGGGTTCTCCGCGATCAGGCCGCGGCCCTTGCAGTCCGGGCAGGGGTCGGTGAGGGAGAAGCCGCCGCCGCTGCCCCGGGCGACCTGCCCGGTGCCGACGCAGGTCGGGCACACGCGGGGCGTGCCGTTCTTGTCGCCGGTGCCCGAACAGGCCTTGCAGGGCGACTGCGAGGACATCCGCAGCGGGACCGTGGCGCCCTCGATGGCCTCCGTGAAGCTGAGCGTGACCTCGGACTCGATGTCCTGGCCGCGCCGGGGCTGCGTACGCGTCCCCGGGCCGCCCGCGCCGCCGCGGTTGAACAGGCCCCCGAAGACGTCACCGAGGCCGCCGCCGAAGCCGCCGGCTCCCTGACCGCCGCCCTGGGCGCCGCCTCCGAAGAGGTCGCCCAGGTCGAAGTTGAAGGAGCCGCCCGCGCCACCGGGCCCCGGGCGGAAGCCGCCGTTGCCGAAGAGGGCGCGAGCCTCGTCGTACTCCTTGCGCTTCTTGGGGTCGCCGAGGATGTCGTTGGCCTCGGAGATCTCCTTGAAGCGCTCCTCCGCCTTGACGTTGCCCTTGTTGGCGTCCGGGTGGTACTCGCGGGCGAGCTTCCGGTACGCCTTCTTGATCTCGGCCTCGGTGGCGTCCTTGGGGACGCCGAGGACCTTGTAGTAGTCCTTCTCGATGAAGTCCTTGGTGCTCATCCTCGACGCCCCTCCTTCCCTTCGTCCGTGACGTCAGCCCTCGTCCGGGCCACCGCTCTCCTTGTCGTCGGCGTCGGCGGACTCGTCCGCCTTGACCGTCTGCGCCCCCGGCTGGGGTTCGGCCACCGCCACCCGCGCGGGGCGGATGGTGCGCTCGCCGATCCGGTACCCGGGCTGCAGAATCGCCACGCACGTCGTCTCGGTGACGTCCGGCGCGTAGCTGTGCATCAGGGCTTCGTGGATCGTCGGGTCGAAGGGCTCGCCCTCCTTGCCGAACTGCTGCAGGCCCATCTTCGCCGCGGTGCTCTCCAGCGACTCGGCGACGGACTTGAAGCCGCCCACCAGTTCGCCGTGTTCCCGCGCGCGGCCGATGTCGTCGAGCACGGGCAGGAGCTCGGTCAGGAGGTTCGCGATGGCGATCTCCTTGACCGCGATCCGGTCGCGCTCGACCCGGCGGCGGTAGTTCTGGTACTCGGCCTGGAGGCGCTGGAGGTCGGCGGTGCGCTCACCGAGGGCGGTGCGCACCTGGTCCAGCTGGGCCACCAGACCGGCGTCCTGGCCCGTGTCCCCGGCCGGGGCCGCCGCCTCCTCGGAGGAGGGGGAGGCGGCCTTCGGCTCGGCGTCGTCGGAGGTGGCGCCGGAAGGGACGTCGGGCTGCTGCTCGTCGAAGCCCGGGGTCTCCTCCGTCACGCGGCACCGTCCTTCCGGTCCTCGTCGACGATCTCGGCGTCGACGACGTCGTCGTCAGCGGCCTTGGCACCACCGGCGGCGGCGCCCGCGTCACCGGCGGGGCCACCGGCGGCCTGGGCCGCATTGGCGTCCGCGTACATGGCCTGGCCCAGCTTCTGGGAGACGGCCGCGACCTTCTCCGTGGCCGTGCGGATCTCGGCCGTGTCCTCGCCCTTGAGCTTCTCCTTCAGCTCGGCGACGGCCTCCTCGACCTCGGTCTTGATCTCGCCCGGGACCTTGTCCTCGTTGTCCTTGAGGAACTTCTCGGTCTGGTAGACGAGCTGCTCGCCCTGGTTGCGGGACTCGGCGGCCTCGCGGCGCTTGTGGTCCTCCTCCGCGTAGCGCTCGGCCTCCTCGCGCATGCGGTCGACCTCGTCCTTCGGCAGCGAGGAGCCGCCGGTGACGGTCATCTTCTGCTCCTTGCCCGTGCCCAGGTCCTTCGCGGTCACGTGCATGATGCCGTTGGCGTCGATGTCGAAGGACACCTCGATCTGCGGGACGCCGCGGGGCGCCGGGGGCAGACCGGTCAGCTCGAACATCCCGAGCTTCTTGTTGTACGCCGCGATCTCGCGCTCGCCCTGGTAGACCTGGATCTGCACGGACGGCTGGTTGTCCTCGGCGGTGGTGAAGATCTCGGACCGCTTGGTCGGGATCGTCGTGTTCCGCTCGATGAGCTTGGTCATGATGCCGCCCTTGGTCTCGATGCCGAGGGACAGCGGGGTGACGTCGAGGAGCAGGACGTCCTTGACCTCGCCCTTGAGGACACCGGCCTGCAGGGCGGCGCCGATGGCGACGACCTCGTCCGGGTTGACGCCCTTGTTGGCGTCCTTGCCGCCGGTCAGCTCCTTGACGAGCTCGGCGACGGCGGGCATGCGGGTCGAGCCGCCGACGAGGACGACGTGGTCGATCTCGCTGATGGAGATGCCGGCGTCCTTGATGACGTTGTGGAACGGCGTCTTGCAGCGCTCCAGGAGGTCCGCGGTCAGCTGCTGGAACTGGGCGCGGGTGAGCTTCTCGTCGAGGTGCAGGGGGCCCTCGGCGGAGGCGGTGATGTAGGGCAGGTTGATCGAGGTCTCGGTGGACGAGGACAGCTCGATCTTCGCCTTCTCGGCGGCCTCGCGCAGACGCTGCAGGGCCATCTTGTCCTTGCCCAGGTCCACGCCGTGGCCGGACTGGAACTGCTGGACCAGGTAGTCGACGATGCGCTGGTCCCAGTCGTCACCACCGAGGTGGTTGTCACCGTTGGTGGCCTTCACCTCGACGACGCCGTCGCCGATCTCCAGCAGCGAGACGTCGAACGTACCGCCACCGAGGTCGAAGACCAGGATGGTCTGGTCGTCCTTGTCGAGGCCGTACGCCAGCGCGGCGGCGGTCGGCTCGTTGACGATGCGCAGCACGTTCAGACCGGCGATCTCGCCGGCCTCCTTCGTGGCCTGGCGCTCGGAGTCGTTGAAGTACGCCGGGACGGTGATGACCGCGTCGGTCACCTTCTCGCCCAGGTAGGCCTCCGCGTCCCGCTTCAGCTTCTGCAGCACGAAGGCGCTGATCTGCTGCGGGTTGAAGGGCTTCCCGTCGAGCTCGATCTTCCAGTCGGTGCCCATGTGCCGCTTGACCGACCGAATGGTCCGGTCCACGTTGGTGACCGCCTGACGCTTGGCCACCTCTCCGACGAGCACCTCACCGTTCTTGGCGAAGGCGACGACGGACGGCGTGGTCCTGGCGCCCTCGGCGTTGGTGATGACGGTGGGCTCGCCGCCCTCCAGAACGCTGACGACGGAGTTAGTCGTGCCCAGGTCGATGCCGACCGCACGTGCCATGGTTGATTCCTCCAGCTGACTTGAGTGGAACGGACTCAAGTGTGCACGACGGCTCCCGACCGGTCAACAGAGCTGAGTCGAGCGGACTCAAGTCTTATCCGTTCCTTACACGCAACGGGGCTCTGAGCTGCGACGATACTGTGCGTCGAGTGGCGTACACGGGCACCCGGAAGAGGGCGAACACCACCACGAGAGCCACGCCCGGGACCCACCACAGGGCGTCGGCCCCGATCCAGCCGGCGTGCGCGAGTACCCCGACGAGCACGCCGGAGAACGCCCCGGCACCCAGCAGCAGAGTGACGCCCGGCACGGTCGGCCCGAGCCGCCGCAGCCGGTGCGCGAGATGGTCCGGCCCGCTGCGGACGACGGGCCGCCCGCTCAGCCGCCGCGCCAGCAGGACGAGGACGGCGTCGGCGCACGCCAGGGCCGTCAGCGCGAAGAGCACCCCCGCGCTCTCCCCGACCCCGAACCCGGCCCGGACGTGCACGAGGCCGGCGGCGATCACGAATCCCGCCGCCATGGACCCACAACTGCCCAGCGCCACGCGCGCGGGGTGCCAGTTGTGCAGCAGGAAGCCGGTCAGCGCCGCGGCCAGCACGCTCATCAGCACGGCGATCCCGTCCAGCACGTCGATCGCCGCGCAGGCCGCCGCCCCGAAGGCGGTGACGACCCCGACCGTCCCCGCGAGCCCGTCGGCGTGGTCGAGCCCCCGGAAGGCGAAGGTCACCCCGACGACCCAGACGACGCCGAGCAGCCCGGTGCCCACCCCCGTCTCCCCGTACGGCACGACACACGCGGCCGCCACACCCGTACCGGCGACCAGGGCCCGCCGCCGCAGCCGCCACACGTCGTCGAGGAGCCCGAGCAGGGCGACCACGCCGCCGGCGACGAGCAGTCCGTCGATCCCGCTCCCGGCCGCGCCCCACTCCTTGACGGCCACCACCGACCCGGTGACGGCCACCACGGCGACACCCCCGGACAGCGGCACCTCGCGCCGCTGCCGCCGCTCGACCAGACGCAGCCGCAGGGCGGGCATCCGGAGGACCGCCGCGAGCAGGGCGGTGAGCAGGAGGGCGAGGGCGGCGGCGGTGATCCCGTAGAGCACGGATATAAGTTAGGCGGCACTATGACAATTCGGTATGAATAACACGACGAGATCCGGGTCGAATCCGGAGGGTTCCTGAGGCAACCCTGAGCGATTCAGATCACTGCCCACCCGGCTACAGTGCGGCGGAAGATAGGGGTAGTCTCAGACGGACTGCATAAGTTACCGCTTAGTAATTTCGGGGAACCCTGAGAAACGACAGGTCACCCCGACGAAACCCCTCGCAGGCCCGAGGAGCCCCCATGCAACTCGCCGCGATCATCGTGTCGCTGGTACTGACCGTGGTCGGCGTCGCGCTGCTCGCACGCGCGATCGGCCAGTTCGTCCGGTACTTCAAGCTGGGCCAGCCCGTGCCCGCCGGTACCCGGACCGACAACCCCTACCAGCGCAGCGTGACCCTGGTGAAGGAGTTCCTCGGCCACACGCGCATGAACCGGTGGGGCATCGTCGGCGTCGCCCACTGGTTCGTGGCGATCGGCTTCCTGACGCTGCCGCCGACGATCATCACCGCGTACGGCCAGCTGTTCCAGGCCGACTGGACGCTGCCGGTGCTCGGCGGCTTCCTCCCGTACGAGCTCTACATCGAGTTCATCGCGGCCATGACGACCCTCGGCATCGCCACGTTGATGGTGATCCGCCTGCTGAACCTGCCGTCGCGCCCGGGCCGCAAGTCCCGCTTCGCCGGCTCGAAGATGGGCCAGGCGTACTTCGTCGAGTACGTCATCCTCACCATCGGTCTCGCCATCTACGTCCTGCGGGGCCTGGAGGGCGCGCTGCACCACGTGGAGGGCTACGAGGCCGCGTACTTCGCCTCGTACCCGCTGGTCCTGGCCTTCAAGGGCCTGAGCGTCGCCGCGCTGCAGAACCTCGTCTACTTCTTCGCGATGATCAAGCTGGGCACGACCATGATCTGGATGATCACGGTCAGCCTGAACACCAACATGGGTGTGGCCTGGCACCGCTTCCTGGCGTTCCCGAACATCTGGTTCAAGCGCGAGGCGACGGGTGGGACGGCGCTGGGCGCGCTGCAGCCCATGACGTCGGCCGGCAAGCCGATCGACTTCACGGACCCCGGCGACGACGACGTCTTCGGCGTCAGCCAGGTCGAGCAGTTCTCCTGGAAGGGCCTGCTGGACTTCTCCACGTGCACCGAGTGCGGCCGCTGCCAGTCGCAGTGCCCCGCCTGGAACACGGGCAAGCCGCTCTCCCCCAAGCTGCTGATCATGTCGCTGCGGGACCACGCGCACGCGAAGGCGCCGTACCTGCTGGCCGGCGGCGGCAAGACGATGGAGGGCGAGGAGAAGGCGTCCGAGGAGCAGCTGAAGGACGTGCCCGCCGCCGCCCTGGCGGAGGCCGAGCGCCCCCTGGTCGGCACGCTGGAGGACAACGGCGTCATCGACCCGGACGTCCTGTGGTCCTGCACCACGTGCGGTGCCTGCGTCGAGCAGTGCCCGGTGGACATCGAGCACGTCGACCACATCGTCGACATGCGCCGCTACCAGGTGATGATCGAGTCCGCGTTCCCGTCCGAGGCGGGCACGATGCTCAAGAACCTGGAGAAGAAGGGCAACCCCTGGGGCCTGGCGAAGAAGCAGCGCCTGGAGTGGCTCAAGGAGGTCGACTTCGAGGTCCCGGTCGTCGGCAAGGACATCGAGGACCTGTCCGAGGTCGAGTACCTGTACTGGGTCGGCTGCGCCGGCGCGCTGGAGGACCGCGCGAAGAAGACCACGAAGGCTTTCGCGGAACTCCTCCACATCGCGGGCGTCAAGTTCGCGATCATGGGCGGCGACGAGAAGTGCACGGGCGACTCCGCCCGCCGCCTGGGCAACGAGCCGTTGTTCCAGGAGCTCGGCATGGAGAACGTCATGGCGCTGAACATGGCGTTCGGCGAGGAGATGGACGACGACGGCAAGGTCACGCCGGAGTCGGCGAAGCCCAAGTCCGCGAAGAAGATCGTCGCGACCTGCCCGCACTGCCTCAACACGCTCGGCAACGAGTACCCGCAGCTGGGCGGCGACTACGAGGTCATCCACCACACGCAGCTGCTGCAGCACCTGGTGGACGAGGGCAAGCTCATCCCGGTCACGCCGGTCGAGGGCATCATCACGTACCACGACCCCTGCTACCTGGGCCGCCACAACAAGATCTACACGCCGCCGCGCGAGATCATCGCGTCCGTCCCCGGCATCCGCAACGAGGAGATGCACCGCCACAAGGAGCGGGGCTTCTGCTGTGGCGCGGGTGGCGCGCGGATGTGGATGGAAGAGCGCATCGGCAAGCGCATCAACAACGAGCGCGTGGACGAGGCCCTGTCGGTCAACCCCGACATCGTCTCGACGGCCTGCCCGTTCTGCCTCGTCATGCTCACGGACTCCGTGAACGGCAAGAAGAACGACGGCAAGGCGAAGGAGTCCATCACGGTCGTGGACGTCGCCCAGCTCCTCCTGGACTCGGTGAAGACGCCGGTCCCGGCGGAGACCGACGACGACGGCGGTGACGACGACGGGGAGCCGCCGGCGGGCACGGCGGACTCGGAGAACGCGCCGGAGCCGGAACCGGTGAAGTAGGCAGCTTTCGAGGGTTGCGTCCGGCGCCCCCTGTCCGCGTGGTCGGGCAGGGGGCGTTGGCGTTGTACGGCTGTTGTCGTCATACGGCTGGGCAGGCAGACCGCTGTTCGCCCCCCGGCTCTCCGCGACGCGCAGGACGTCCCTGTAAAGCGGCAAGGTCGGCGCGGCTGTCAGAGGAGAGCCGGTCGTCGTACGACGCCGCCTGATCCTCCTCGACAACGAGCCGAACGAACTGACCGACACGTACTACCCCGCCGCCATCGCCCGCGGCACGCCGCTCGCAGGGACGGCGAAAATCCGCGGCGGAGCCGTCACCCTGCTCGCCGGGCTGGGGCATGTCGGCGCGCTGGTCAGAGAGGACGTCACGGCCGACCTGCCCGAGGCAGAGGAGCAAGAGACCCTGCGGCTCGCCCCGACAGAGCCCGTTCTGCGGCTCACCCGGCTCGCCCTGGACCGCGACGACCGCCCGAACCAGGTCGGCCGCATGGTGATGCCCGCCCAACGCCAGCGGCTGCGCTACGAGATCAGGATCCCGGAGTGACCTCGGGAAGCCGCCCCGAAGGCCGTTGTCAGTGCATGCCGCTAACGTCTTCAGCGCGCGGTCGGCTTCCGGGGGTTCCAGCTCCGTAGGGAATGGTTGCATCCCCGGCCTGTCCGGGGGCGGCCCCGGAGACTCGTCCGGGGCCCAACCGACGGTCGGGCTTCGTCGATGGCCAAGCAGTGACCTGCCAGCGCCGACCGCGCATCGACGAGAGTGCCGCCTCCCGGCCTCGGCCGTGGGGTGTCAGCGCCCCACCCTCACCACTTCCGACACCGCCTCCCGGAACGGCCCCGTCGCCTCGAACCGGGCCCGGAAGTAACCGCGTCGGACCTCGGTCAGGTCCGCCGAGAACGCGTGGCCCTCGCCCGACCAGTTCGCCTGTGTCGTGGTGAGGGTCGTCCAGTGCTTGCCGTCGCGGGAGTGCTGGATGTGGACCGGGATGTCGCCCGGCGTCCAGCCGTCCGGGAAGTCCAGCGTGCCCTCGACGTGGACGCCGCCCTCCTGTGCCCGCGTGGCGGAGAACGACGTGAAGGCCGAGGCCCGCAGGACCGTGATCTGAGGGCTGTTCTCGGACGCCGGGGCGATGAACGGGTCGTCGCTGTGGGACGCGACGCGGAACGTGCCGGTCTCCGACGGGGTGTGCGTGAAGGTGGCCTTGCCGTCGGCGCCGGTGGTGAAGTAGCCGACGCTGGCCCAGTGCGTGCCCTCGGAGGCCTCGTAGAGGACGCCGCCGCTCTGGCCCTCGAAGGGGACCCAGCCCTGCGGGGTCTCGCGCTCCAGGGTCGCCGTGACGGTGACCTGCTGTCCGTAGTCGATCGTCCGGGCTTGCGCCGGGGACTGGAACGTCCAGCGCGTGGCCACCTGCCGGATGCCGATCGGCGTCGACGCGGACTCGCCGTAGAGGACGTAGGGGTTCGCGCTGTCGTGCCGGTAGACCGCCTGCACCGGGACCGCGTCGTTCACGGTGACCGTGCCGGAGAAGTGGCCCTCCGCGTCGGTGCGGACGGTGTTCTCCGTCCAGTAGTCCACGTCGAGGTCCACCCGGTGGTCCGCGAGCGGCTTCAGCTCGCGGGTCCCCGGCCAGCGTCCCTTGAGCGTGCCGTCGACCCGCACCTCGCGGTGGTCGGTGTCGATCTCCGTGCGGTCGGGGCGCACGTCCTCGAACACGGCCGCGACGTAGTAGGCGAGCGAGCCCGCGGAGTTGTCGACCGTGCGGTCGCCGTCCGCGTCCGTGGCCTCGACGCGGACGTCGTAGCTGCCGAGCGCGGGCAGGTCGAGCGGCTGCTTCGTGTGCCACACGCCGTCGGCCGCCGTGCCGGAGGCCAGGGTGAACGCGTCGTACTCCACGACGGCGACCTCCTGCTGGGTGGCCGCCGAGACGATGTGGGCCCTGATGTCCGTGAGCGCGCTGTCGGAGCTGACAGCGACCTGGAGGGTGCCGAGGTCGCTCGACACGCTGCTCGCCCAACGGACGTCCGGCGCCTGCCCCTCCGCGGTCCCCGCCGCGTGCGCCGCCGGCACACCGGTCAGCAGGAGCGCGGCGGTCGTACCGATGGCAGCCCAGGCCGCCCGTGTTCTGAACAAGGTCCCCCCACAGGGATGCGTCGAAAGCCGCACCACAGCAGCGGGTACGGCCGAACAGTGTTTCTACCGCACACATCTGACAGCGGTCCCCTGAGTTTCCGCCCCCGCCGGGCGGCGTACCGGAGGGTGGTACGTGGGGCGCACTTGGGGGCGCGTTCGATTCGCGACTGCACTCGGCCACGTCGCTTGCATATGAGTCGCGTCACTGTGGAGTTGTGAAGATCCAGTCCGCATATGGCACTTGACGTGCCTTCACTTGCCAACCGCCCCTACCTGCCTTCCCCTTCGGGGATTGCGAATCAGTAAAGGGGGTTCCGTTCAGCGAATCATTGTTTAACCATGAAGGTCCACAGATGAGGGGGATTTGTGAAGATCGCCAGTTGCGCTTCGCGCACGGTCGGGCAGGGGGCCCGGGCGAACCGGTGACGCGGTGCCGGTGCCGTTCCCACACCGTTTCTCACGCAGTACCACGCCACGGCCGCCTGCCTCAGGAACAGGCGGCCGTACTTCAGGGGTGAGGAAACCACCATGCACATATGTGTGCTGGGGCAGGGCTATGTCGGCCTGCCCCTGGCCGTGAGGGCCGCCGAGGTCGGGCACACCGTCACCGGCTACGAGCCCGACCGGACGCGCTGCGCGGCGCTGGCCGCCGGGTCGTCGTACGTCGAGGACATCGGCGACGACCGGCTCCAGGCGGTGCTCGGCTCGGACGCGTACTACGCGAGCTCCGACCCGCAGGACCTCAAGGGCTTCGACGTCGCCGTCATCACCGTGCCCACGCCGCTCACCGACCGTGCGCCCGACCTGAGTTGCGTCCGGGACGCCGGTCGCGTGCTCGCGGAGTGGATCGAGCCGGGCGCCACCGTCGTCCTGGAGTCGACCACCCACCCCGGCACCACCCGTGACGTGCTCGTACCGCTGCTGGAGGAGGGCTCCGGCCTCGTCGCCGGGCGGGACTTCCACGTCGGTTTCAGCCCCGAGCGCATCGACCCGGGCAACGCCGACTGGCGGCTGGAGAACACGCCGAAGATCGTCGCCGGGCTGACCGAGGGCTGTCTGCGGCGCGTGCGGGACTTCTACGACACCGTCACCGACGTCACCGTGCCCGCCTCGGGGCTCGAAGAGGCCGAGCTGGCCAAGGTGTTCGAGAACACCTACCGGCACGTCAACATCGCCTTGGTCAACGAACTCTCTCGGATGGCCCACACCCTGGGCGTCGACGTCTGGCACACGCTGGAGCTGGCCGCGACCAAGCCCTTCGGGTTCACCAGGTTCCTGCCCGGGCCCGGGGTCGGCGGGCACTGCCTGCCCATCGACCCGGTCTACCTCAGCCACCACGTCAAGGCCCGGCACGGGCAGACGTTCCGGCTGATCGAGCTGGCCCAGGACATCAACGAGAGCCAGCCCGACTACGTGGTGCGCCGGCTGCAGGACGCCCTGAGCCGCCGCTTCCGGCGGAGCGTGCACGGGGCGCGCGTCCTCGCCCTCGGCGCCGCCTACAAGCCGGGCACCTCGGACGCGCGCCAGTCGCCGGCCGTCGAAGTCACCGACCGGCTGCGGGCGATGGGGGCGGACGTCACCGTCGTGGACCCCCATCTGCCGGAGACCGGCGGAGGCCTCCGCGACATCCCCTTCGCCGGAGCGGGCACGGGGACCGACACCGTCACCGGCACCGTCACCGGCCTCGACACCGTCACCGGCTCCGACACCGTCGCCGGCTTCGACGCCGTCGTCCTGCTCACCCCGCACGCCGAGTTCGACCTCGACCGGCTCGCCGCCGAGGCCGCCTACGTGCTCGACACCCGCGGCGTCATGCCCGCCGCACCGCACATCGAACGGCTCTGAGAGCCACGGAAGGAAAGAGGAACACCATGTACGGACAGAACGGTGTGGGCGCCGCCATCGGGACCGCCACCGGCGGAGCCGCCCTGGCCGCCACCGGCGGCACGGCGCTCGGCTGGATCGTGCTCGCGGCCATGCTCCTGGTCATCGGCGGCGTCGCGGTCTTCCGCACGGCGACCCGCGGCAAGCGAGCGACCGCTTGAGCGCCTCCCCGGGCCGCGCTTCACGGGTGAGGTTCACCGTCGTGACCCTCGTGGTGGTGGCGGCCCTGGCCGCCGCCACCGCGGTGGTGCACGTGCAGTCCAAGAGCCCGGTCCTCACCTTCTACTGGTGGCTGGGCATGACGGTGATCGTGCTCTGCCTGGTCTCGTTCCTGAAGGGCCGGTCCTTCACCCACCTGCCGGTGGCCCCCGGCCGGACCGTCGCGATCATCCCGGCGTTCGAGGAACCCTCGGAGAACCTGCACCGCACGGTGCGCTCGCTGCTGGCCCAGACGCACCCCGTCGACGAGATCCACGTCATCGACGACGGCTCGCGGCAGCACCCCGTGGAGCCCTTCGACCACCCCCGCGTCTTCTGGCACCGCCAGGAGAACAAGGGCAAGCGCGGGGCCCAGGTCACCGTGCTGCGGCACCTGCAGGAGCAGGGCAGGCACTTCGAGTTCGTCCTCACCATCGACTCGGACGGCGAGCCCTTCCCGGACGCGCTCGAACAGCAGCTGCGGGCCATGAGCAACCCGCGGATCCAGGCCACCACCGGCATGATCTACGTCCGCAACTTCGAGGAGACCTGGGTCTCCCGGGCCGCGGACATCGACATCGGCACCTCGTGCGTGATGATGCGGTCCTCGCGCTCCATGCTCGGAGCCCTGGAGACGACGTCGGGTGCGCTCGCGCTCTACCGGGCCGAGCTGCTCTACGACCACCTGGACGCCTACGAGGTCGAGTGCGGCACCGGCGACGACCGCTGGCTGGCGCTGCGGGCGCTGATGCGCGGCGAGGTCGTCGCCGTCAACGAGGCCGGAGTCGTCACCGACATGCCGACGACGCTGAAGAAGACCTACCGGCAGCGGCTGCGCTGGGCCCGGTCGTGGTGGTGGATGCTGCCGTTCGTGTACGAGCGGCTGTCGCTGAAGCAGCTCATCTCGCCGACCTTCGGCCTGCTGCAGCTCGTCATCACGCCGGTGATGCTGGCCTGGACCGTCGTCATGACGCTGCTGACCCTGGGCGGGCGGTACCACAACCCGGGCGTGGCGCTGGTGTACCTCGGCGTGTACCTGGTGGTCCGGTACGGGCAGTCGGGGCTGTACGTGCTGATGCGGCCGGACATGACCGCGCGTCAGCGCTGGCGCTCCTGGCTGGTCGGCACCCCGGCGGCCGTGTTCATGAACATCGTGCTGCTGTGCCCCACCCGCTACTGGGCCCTGTTCAAGCTTCGCGACAACGCCTGGCAGTCGCGGGGGCTGACAGCGAGGACGGCGCTGCCGCAGGGCGGTCGTCACCGCGCCGGTCCGAAGAACCTGCAGAAGGTCTGAGGAGACTGGAGACCGGGCGGGGTCCGCGATGAGTTTCGGGCGCGGGGGCGGTCTACGGATGCACCAGGGCCGCTCCGGCCCCCGGACGCACGGGAGATCGCATGACCACCGTCGTGATGCACAACGTCGTCTCCGTGGACGGCTTCATCGCGGACGCCGACGACCAGGTCGGGCCGCTCTTCGAGTGGTACGGCAACGGCGACGTCCCGCTCAACGAGTACGCCAAGGTGTCCCGGGCCTCCGCCGACTACGTGGGACCGGCCATGGCGGGCATCGGCGCGCTGGTCGTCGGGCGGCACGTCTTCGACATGACCGACGGGTGGGGCGGCGTCCCGCCGGCCGGCGAGCACCTGGTGGTCGTGTCGCACCGGCCCCGGCCCGAGGGGTGGCGCCCCGAGGCGCCGTTCCACTTCGTCGACGGCGTGGCGGAGGCGGTCGCCAGGGCCAGGGAACTCGCCGGTGAGGACCGGAACGTGGGGGTGGCGGCGGGCGACGTCGGCGGGCAGGCGTTCGCGCTCGGGCTGGTCGACGAGGTGGCGATGGACGTCGTACCGGTGGTGTTCGGCTCGGGCAAGCGGTACTTCGGGGCGGTCGACGCCCCGCACCTGCTGGAGGACCCGCACGTCGTGATCCAGGGCGACCGGGTCCTGCACCTGCGCTACCGCGTGCGGCGGCAGCCGTGACCGCCCACGAGGAGAACGCGGCGGGCATGGAACCACAAACCGCCACCGGCAAGGTGCTCTGGCACTTCTCGATGTCGCTGGACGGCTTCGTGGCGGGCCCAGGCCACACGATGGACTGGATGACGGGGGTGACGTTCCGCCCCGGCCTCGTCGAGGAGTACGCCGGGACGACCGGCGCGGTGCTCGGCGGCCGGACCGGCTGGGACGCCTACCCCGACCCCGGCGGGATCTACGGCGGCGCCTGGCAGGGGCCCGTCTTCGTGCTCACGCACCACCCGGAGGACGCCCGCCCCGTCCCCGGGGTGACCTTCCTGAACTGCGACGTCGCCGAGGCGCTCCGCATCGCGCTGGAGGCCGCCGGCGGGAAGAACGTCGAGGTCTTCTCGCCGACCATCGGCCGGCAGCTCCTGGAGCGCGGGCTGATCGACGAGATCGACCTGCATATCGTGCCCGTCCTGCTCGGCGACGGGATCCGGCTGTTCGACAACGCCGGGGGCGCGCCCGTACGGCTGGAGCTGCTCGTCGGCGGCGACCCCAGCGCGGCGGTCGACGTGCGGTACCGGCCGGTGCCCGCGAGTGACGGAACCCCGCCTCCCGGCCGCCCCGGAAATTAACCGAACTCACGTACAACCCTTACGTCCCCACGTGGGTCTCCTGATCGCCGACCAGCCGTGAACGCCCGGACAACTCCCGGCGAACACGGCAGGTCCCGGCACCTCATCGACGGTGGATGCCCGCCAGGCATCCCGCATGCCGCAGGAGACCCCGCATGCCCCAGCACGAGCGACGCGCCCCCGGGCGCCCGCACCCGCGCCCCGCACCACCTCGGGACTCCGCACCCACGCCCTGGGCCGGCCCCCTCGGCGCCTGAGCCCTGCCCCCTCTCTCCCGGAGCCCCGCTTGCGCAAGCGCACCCTCATCCTGGCCGCGGCCCTCACCACCGGCCTTCTCACCGCCGCCCCGGCCTCCGCCGCCCCCTCCGGCCTCGCCGGGGACTTCAACGGCGACGGATACCGGGACGTCGCGGCCGGCGCCCCCTGCACCGACGTCGGCTCGGCCTCCTGCGCCGGCGCGGTCGTCGTGCTGTACGGCTCGGCGTCCGGGGTCTCGGCCGCCCGCAGGGCCGTCATCACGCAGAACTCCGCGGGCGTCCCCGGCACCGCCGAGTCCGGCGACCTGTTCGGCGCCGCCCTGGCCGGCGGCGACCTCGACCGGGACGGCTACTCGGACCTCGTCGTCGGAGCCTCCAACGAGAGCATCGGCGACCGGGACGGCATCGGGTCCGGCACCGTCCTGTGGGGCAGCGCCTCGGGCCTGACCAGCGGCAAGGGCCTGCCGCAGCCGTCGACGCTCGCCGAGTACGGCAACTTCTCCCGGGGCATCGCGGCCGGCGACTTCGACGGCGACGGCGACCTCGACGTCACGCTCACCGGCCAGAGCCACACCCGCATCTACCGGGGCCCCTTCACCCGGGCCGGCGGCCCGTCGAGCCACTCCGTCGTCGGCGAACTCGGCACGACCTTCGAGGTGATCGCCGGGGACATGACCGGCGACGGCGCGGCCGAGCGCGTCTACCCGTTCAACGTGGACGGCGACACCGGCGGCCAGATCAACTACTTCCGCTGGACCGGGACGACGTACAAGATGGCCGAGCTGCCGAGCGCCGACGGCTACCCCGGTTCCATCGGCGACATCAACCGCGACGGCTACGGCGACCTCGTCCTCGGCGACCACACCGACCCCTATGACCTGAAGCCCGGCGGCCACAAGGGCGGCCAGGTCACCGTCTGGTACGGCGGCCCCACCGGCCCCGACCCGGCGCAGCAGCCGACCGTGATCCACCAGGACACCGCGGGCGTGCCCGGCGCGGGCGAGACCGACGACGGTTTCGGCCGGGCCGTGAGCACCGGCGACATCAACGGCGACGGGTACGCCGACGTCGTGGTCTCCGCGCCGGGCGAGGACCTCGGCGCGGCACGTGACGCGGGCTCGGTGACCGTGCTGTTCGGCTCCGCCGCCGGCCTGACCGCCACCGGCGCGAAGTCGTACACCCAGGACACCGCCGGGGTGCCCGGCTCCGCCGAGTCCGGGGACGGTTTCGGTTCCGCGGTCGCCCTGACGGACGTGACCAGGGACGGCCGGGCGGACCTGGTCGTCGGCGTCGCCGGCGAGAACTCCACGGGCGGCCTGTGGACCCTGCGCGGCTCCGCCTCCGGCCTGACCACGAGCGGCGCGCAGGGCATCACCACCACCGCCGTCGCCCTCAAGTCCGGTTCCGGCCTCGGCTCCGTCCTCGCCCAGTGACAGCCCGCCGACCGCCGCGCGGCTCCTTGATCGCCCAGTGACAGCCCGCCGACCGCCGCGCGGCCCAGCCGCCGCCCCGACCACCGGGGGCGCGACGGCGTCCGCCCGGACCACGGCGGGTGGGCCCGGCGGCCGCGAGCACGACCGCACCCACCTCTCGACCAGCACCTCCGACCCGACAGGGACCCCGATGCGCAAGCGCACCCTCCTCCTGGCCACGGCCCTCGCCACCGGCCTGCTCACCGCCCTGCCCGCGCAGGCGGCCACCGCCGCCCCCGCCGGCGGCCCGACCGCCGACTTCAACGGCGACGGCTACGGCGACGTCGCCTTCGCCGCCCCCTACGCCAAGGTCGACGGCCAGGGCATGGCCGGCTACGTCGCCGTCGTCTACGGCGGCGCCACCGGCCTCGACCCGGCCAAGCGCACGGTGGTCAGCCAGAACACCGCCGGCGTGCCCGGCGCCGCCGAGGCCGAGGACACCTTCGGCGACGCCCTCGCCGTGGCCGACCTCAACGGCGACGGCTACACCGACCTCGCGGCGGGCTCCTCCGGCGAGGACGTCGGCACGGACGGCGACGGCGGCTCGGTCACCGTGCTGTGGGGCTCGGCGAGCGGCCTGAAGAACGGCACCACGATCAAGGATCCGGCGGTCTCCGGGCACGACAACTGGGGCCGGCTGCTGACCGCGGGCGACTTCGACGGCGACGGCAAGGCCGACCTGGCCGTCGGCACCGGCTCCTCCCACGTCTACGTCGTCCGCGGCCCCTTCACCACGACCGGCACCAGCGGCGCCGCGCGGAAGATCGGCACGCCGGAGACGGCGTACAGCGTCGACGCCATGGACGCGGGCGACACCAACGCCGACGGCAGGTCGGACCTGGTCCTCACCTACCGGGTCCGGCTGAACGAGGACGGGACGGGCAGCTGGTCCAAGGGCGTCGCCTACCTCGGCACCCCCACCGGCCCCGACACCTCGGTCCCCCGCCCCCTGAACGGCGGCACCTCCCTCGCCCTCGGCGACATCGACGGCGACGGCTACGACGAGATCGCCCTCGGCAACGTCTTCTCGAAGGAGGACGACCACAGCGGCAGCCTCGGCGGCCAGGTCGTCGTCATCCGCGGCTCGGAGGGCGGCCCGGTCAACGGCGACGCGCCCATGGCGGAGCTCACCCAGGACTCCGAGGGCGTGCCCGGCGGCGACGAGGCGGGCGACGGCTTCGGCGGCGCGGTCTCCATCGGCGACAGCAACGGCGACGGCTACGGCGACCTCGCCATCGGCGTCGTCTTCGAAGACGTCTCCACCACCGAGGACACCGGCGCCACCGTCCTGATGAACGGCTCGGCCACCGGCGTCTCGCGCACCGGCGCCCGCACCTTCACCCAGGCCACCGCCGGCGTCCCCGGCTCGGCCGAGGCCATGGACTACTTCGGCTCCGACGTCCTGCTGGCCGACGTCACCAAGGACGGCCGCGCCGAGTTCACCATCACCGCCGGGTTCGAGGACGAGGGCGTCGGCGCGATCACGACCCTGCGCGGCTCGACCACCGGCCCCGTCACCGACGGCGCCCGCTCCTTCGGCCCGGGCAGCCTCGGCCAGACCCGCTCGTACGGCGCCTTCGGCGCCGGCCTCATCGGCTGACGCACCAGGGAGACACCATGCGCAGAACCACCACGACCGCCCTGGCCGCCGCCCTGCTGGCCACCGGCGTCACCCCCGTGTTCCTCACCGCCCCCGCCTCCGCGGCGGTGGCGAAGCACTACGACGACTTCAACGGCGACGGCCGCCGCGACCTGGCCTACGGCGGCTACAACGGCGACGGCCGCGAGGGCGGCACCGTCACCGTCCTCTACTCCACCGCCGGCGGCCCCGACACCTCCCGCGTCCAGCGCGTCCACCAGGACAGCGCCGGCATCCCCGGGTCCGGCGAGGAGGACGACCAGTTCGGCGAGTCCCTCGCGAGCGCCGACCTCAACAAGGACGGCTACGCGGACCTCGTCGTCGGCAACCCCACCGAGCACGTGGGCGGCGACGACTACCGCGGCACGGTCACCGTCGTCTGGGGCTCCAAGTCCGGTCTGTCCGGCGGCACCAACCTCGCGCCCGTCGGCGGCGCGGGCGGCCACTTCGGCCGCGACCTGGCCACCGGCGACTTCACCGGCGACGGCTCCCCCGACCTGGCCGTGATCGGCGGCGAGGAGGCGTGGCTCTACCGCGGCCCCTTCACCAAGTCCGGCACGACCGGCAGGGTCAGCAAGATCGACAAGGGGTCCGTGGGCTGGTACTCCTCCGCCCTCGCGGCCGGCAAGGTCGACGGGGACGGCAGGACGGACCTCGTGGTGATCGGCACGGAGATCGCCGGCAGCGACATCCGCGAGCGCGCCTGGTACCTGAAGGGCACGTCCACCGGCCTCGCCTCGGGCGCGTCCAGGACCCTCAGCGACCGGCAGCAGGGCCTCTACCCGAGCCCGGTCATCGGCGACTTCGACAAGAACGGCTACGGCGACATCGCCCTCGGCATACCCGACAAGGACGGCGGCAAGGGCGCGGTCACGATCTGGCGCGGCACCTCCTCCGGGCCGGGCACCTCGACCACCCTCACCCAGGCCACCTCGGGCGTCTCCGGCAGCCCCGAGGCCGGGGACGACTTCGGCTACGCGATCTCGGCCGCGGACGCGAACGGCGACGGCTACGCGGACCTCGCGGTCGGCGTGCCCCACGAGGACGTCGACGGCCGGGAGGACCAGGGCGGCGTCCACCTCTTCCGCGGCGGCTCCGGCGGCCTCACCGGCGCCCGCTCCTCGTGGATCGCGCAGACGGTGCTCGGCCCGGCCGACTCCCACACCGCCTTCGGCTACACCCTGCGCCTGCGCGACCTGACCGCCGACGGCAAGGCGGACCTGGCCGTCGGCGCGGCGAGCGGCGCGCTGCTGATGCGGGGCACCGCCACGGTGCCGACGAAGACCGGCGCGATCACCCTGCCGGAACTGGGCGGCACGCTGCCCGACTGACAGGGGGCGATGCCCGACTGGCAGGGGGCGATGTCCGACTGACACCGCCGCGAGGGCCGGGGCGAGGCCCGACCGACGCCACCACGACGGCTCGGGGCGAGGCCCGTACGGCCGAACCCTGACGCCCCACCCGGGCCCCAAGGCCCGTACCCCTTAAGGGATGTCACAGCTCGGCCGCAAAGCCGGGCCCGGATGCCCGGGCCCGGCACACCACCGCCGGGGACCAGGTACGTTCGAAGACGTGGCTGGATTCAGGATCGGACGCGGCCGGAACAACGGCGCTCCTCAGACGCGACCGCACAACCCTCCGAACGGGCAGCAGACGCCGCAGGGGCCGTCGTACGGCTACCCGCCGGCGCCGCAGCCGTACCCGCAGCAGCCGCCGTACGGCAACGGCGGCGGCCCCACGTGGCCGCAGCCGAACGCCGGACCCGGCGGCGGCTACGGCGGTCACGGTGGTCAGGGCGGTCACGGTGGTCACGGCGAGCCGGAGTACTTCGGCGACGGCGCGTACCCGCCCGGCCCGCAGGGCCCGCACGACCCGTACGCGGCGAACAACCCGGGCCACACCCAGGCCTTCTCGGTGGGCGAGGACCCCTACACCCAGGGCGACACCTACCGCGCCGGCTCGGCCGCCCCGCCGCCCGGCTCGGCCGCCCCGCCGCCCGGCCCGGTCGGCCCGCGCCTGCACTGGAAGGCCCTGCTCCGCGGGATCGTCCTGGCCCCGAACCAGACGTTCCTCCAGATGCGGGACTACACGATGTGGGGCCCGGCCCTGATCGTCACGTTCCTCTACGGCCTGCTCGCCGTGTTCGGCTTCGACGGCGCCCGCAAGGATGCGATAAACGCCACACTGTCGAACGCGATCCCGATCGTCCTGACGACGGCCGTCGCGATGGTGCTGAGCGCGTTCGTCCTGGGCGTGGTCACCCACACCCTGGCCCGCCAGCTCGGCGGCGACGGCGCCTGGCAGCCCACGGTCGGCCTCTCCATGCTGATCATGTCCCTCACGGACGCGCCCCGCCTGGTCTTCGCGATGTTCGCGGGCGGCGACGCGACGTTCGTCCAGCTGCTCGGCTGGGCCACCTGGGTCGCGGGCGGTGTGCTGCTCACCCTCATGGTCGGCCGCTCCCACGACCTGCCCTGGCCGAAGGCGCTGGGCGCGTCGGCGATCCAGCTGATCGCGCTGCTGTCGATCGTGAAGCTGGGCACGGTCTGAGGTCTGCCGCACGCACGCACACATATACGCACATACGTACGTACGAGAAAGGGGCTCCCCGGCCGGGGAGCCCCTTTTCGGCACGTCACGCCGCTCTCAGGCGTCGAGAACCTGCCCGGTCCGCCGCACCACGGGCGGTTCGACACTCCACGGGAAGTTGATCCAGTCGTCGGTCCGCTTCCACACGTACTCGCACTTCACCAGCGACTGGGACTTCTCGTAGATCACCGCGCTGCGCACCTCGGCGACGGTGTCGAGGCAGAAGTCGCGCACCAGCTTGAGGGTCTTGCCGGTGTCGGCGACGTCGTCGGTGATCAGCACCTTCTTGTCGGAGAAGTCGATCACGTTGGGAACGGGCGCGAGCATGACGGGCATCTCGAGGGTGGTCCCCACGCCCGTGTAGAACTCGACGTTCACCAGGTGGATGTTCTTGCAGTCGAGGGCGTAGGCGAGCCCGCCGGCCACGAAGACACCGCCGCGGGCGATGCTCAGCACTATGTCGGGCTCGTACCCGTCGTCGGCGATGACCTGCGCGAGCTCGCGCACGGCGGCCCCGAACCGCTCGTAGGAAAGGTTCTCCCGCACAGGGCTCATGCTGTTGTCGCTCACACCTGGGTCCGATGGAAGTTGAGGAAGGACCGGGAGGCGGTCGGTCCGCGCTGGCCCTGGTACCGGGACCCGTACCGCTCGCTGCCGTAGGGGAAGTCGGCGGGCGAGCTCAGCTTGAACATGCACAGCTGCCCGATCTTCATGCCCGGCCAGAGCTTGATGGGCAGAGTGGCGAGGTTCGACAGCTCCAGGGTGACGTGCCCGCTGAACCCGGGGTCGATGAACCCGGCCGTGGAATGCGTCACCAGCCCCAGCCGCCCCAGCGAGCTCTTGCCCTCCAGCCGGGAGGCGAGATCGTCGGGCAGCGTGATGACCTCGTAGGTACTGGCGAGGACGAACTCCCCGGGGTGCAGGATGAACGGCTCGTCCCCCTCCGGCTCCACGAGCCGGGTCAGGTCCGCCTGCTCGATGGAGGGGTCGATGTGGGGGTACCGGTGATTCTCGAACACCCGGAAGTAGCGGTCCAGCCGCACATCGATGCTCGACGGCTGCACCATCGCGTCGTCATAGGGATCGATCCGCACCCGCCCGGCGTCGATCTCGGCCCGGATGTCCTTGTCTGAGAGAAGCACGCCCCGAGGATACGCAAGGCGCGCGGAGCGCCCACAACCGGACGACTCCGCGCGCCTGCGCTGCTTGCTGCTGTCGCTCTGTCCGCTACCGCTTCTGGTAGCTCACGGGCACCACGCTCCTCAGCCGCGCACAGCGCGGACACCGAAGAAGCCGGCCGGGGCCGAGCCGCTCGGCCTGCTGCATCGGGAACGAAGCGGTGGTGAACACGTGCCCATCCGCACAGCGGACGACGGTGCGCTCCATCAAGTCCAAGAGTCCCTTCCCCAAGAGCCGCGTCTGGCTGCTGCTTGCCTGACGACAAAAGCCACAGTACGGGATCAAAGGGACGGCCCTCCAGGCGGCACTCCGGTCCCGCCCGGACCCTCGTCGACGCCCACACCGTACGCCCCAACTCCGTTCCCCCGCAGCCGCATCCCAGTCCTGAAACGCCCTCAGACCCCGCGGTGTGAACACCGGGGGCCTGGCATGAGGTAGAGTGGGCGAGCATTCGGACACCGACTCCGGTCGGCGTCTTACGCGGGTGTAGTTTAATGGTAGAACATCAGCTTCCCAAGCTGAGAGCGCGAGTTCGATTCTCGTCACCCGCTCCATGATGAAACCCCAGGTCAGCGACCTGGGGTTTGTTTGTTGTCTAGACCAATTTTGAGGCGGCATGCCCTCTGCGTGCCCTAAGTCGAGGCGAAGCCGCCACTTCCGGGGTGTTCACGGGCCGTTTTGGGTGGCTCAACCTCCACGGGTCTCAAATAGCGAGACGCGTTTCATGTGACCTGCACCACCACTGTGGGCCGTGCCTGTGGAGTCGCTTACGCAAAGCGGCAGTTCAACGGAGGAGGCGTGCGCAGCCCTTCGCCGACAGCTCCCCGAACACCACCGGGTCGCCAGGCTGCGGCTTAGGGACGCGCACAGCCGTAGCAGCTTGTCCCGTGCTGGGCTCACGCCGAAGCAGGCGTAGCAGGCCCCGGGGGGTCCGGCCCTACTCGCCGGACGACATATCAGCGGACCACAGACAGCTGCGGCCGGTCGTGGACACCGCCGTGCCGCCCCTCTCCCTCCTGCGCGGTGACAACGAGCCCAAAGATCAGGTCGTTGAGGTCGGCCGGCCGGAGATGCAGCTCGCGGGCCACGTCGGCAGGCCGCGTCCCCTCGCTGCGCAGAGCACTGAACACCTTGCCCAGCACCTGGGAGGTCTCGCGGACGACTCCGCTTCGCGGCTCTGACTTGCGGTAGCCGAGGCGGCCGAGCTCCACACAGTGGGTGCGGTACTGCCATTCGGTGGTCAGGCCCAGTTCGTGCAGCCGGTGTGCGAGCGCCATGGCAGCAACCTTCCAACGGCGCTTGGCCTCGAGGATCCAACTCGTGCTCGCGCCATGCGGCGCGTGGGCGAGGACGTCCGCTCGGGGCATGAGGAACGCGGCTGCGAACCGGTGCGCTTCCGCCTCAGCCTGCGGCCCGTGCGGCATCTGTTCCTCGCCGTGCAGGACGAGGTGTCCGAGTTCGTGGGCGGCGTCGAAACGCCCGCGTTCCGCGGTCTTCTCGGTGCTCAGCAGCATGAACGGGATTCCCCGGTCCCAGAAGGAGAACGCATCGACCTCAGGGCAGTCCCGGGAAAGGGAGAAGACGCGGACGCCGTGCGCCTCCAACAGGTGCACCACGTTCGAGATCGGGGCGTTCCCAAGTCCCCAGCGGGCCCGCACCAGGGAGGCGGCTTCCTCCGCCGGGACGTCCGTGCCGACCGCCTCCCCGGGATGAGGAATCTGATCCTCGTCCGAGCCCAGACGACTGAACGAGGTCAGCGACGGGATGTCGGGGGCGGGCAGGCGAAAGTGCGCGCCGATCCAGTCGTGCAGTGTGCGCGCCAGCCGTCCGGAGCTGAGGGCGATGTCCCGCTGGGAGGCGGTCATCTTGCTCAGGGCACGGAAGCTGACCGAGTCGACCGTCAGCTCGGCGACCTCCTCGGCGCTGAAGAAGGAAGGCGGGAACTCCAGCGCTGCCGCCAGTGCTTCCAGCGACGGAGGGCTGGGAGTGGCCCGTCCGTTCTCGAAGTCGGACAGCCTTCGTGGCGTCAGGCCAGCCATCTGGGCGAGTCGGGTGACGGTCAGCCCTCGGCGCTTGCGCGCCAGGACTAGCCGGGATGCGGTGGTCATGAGAGGAGCCAAATAGGTCGGGGCAGGGCGGTCAGGACAGGCGCTCGATCGGGATGTCGATGCCGCCCTGGTCGTCGCCATCGTCGACGAACGGAGTGAAGCCCTCGAAGTCGATCCAGGGGAGGATGATCCGCTCGTACCAGCTGCTGATCTTGCCACGGCTGCCGGTGTCGTTCGGAAACGACAGCTCCGCGTGGAGACGAGTGCCCTGATCGGTCTTCGAGTGGTGGTAGAGCAGGAACCAGGTCGGGATACCGTCCCCGGCATCCTGTTGCTCGGGCTCTGTTTCGGCGCCGCCGAACAGCAACAGCTGACGGTTGGCCTCCACTCGCTTCATCACCGCGTTGCCCTTCGGGTAGCGGGTGGAGGGCGTGAGGGCGGCGTATCCGGTCTCCGGGCTGCCACTGGAAGCCGTGATCGCGTAATCGCCGGAGGGTGCGACGAGCAGCGGAACGTTGCTGGGGCTGGCGCTCGTCCACCCGTCCGGGATGTACGTCTCCCGCAAGAAACGGATCGTGCGGCCCCAGAAGATGTTGCCGGGCAGCGAGACCGGATCCAGAGGCGTGCAGAAGTTGCGCTCCGACTCAGCTCGCCGCAGGGCGTCTTCGATTCCCTTGACGGACAGCCCCAGCTCGGCGAGCCGATCACGGACCTTGAGGTCCTCCGCGTGCACGACAGTCATGCCCAGCCTCTCGACGCCCCCACCTAACTTCCGGAAATCCTCCCTCAAATGAGGTGGGAAATCAAGAAATCAGGCTGGTCAGCGAGGGCACAGCTTGGAAGCCCAGCAAGGGACGGGCTACTTCTCCCGGAAACCGGCAGCTCAGCCCACGCGGGGTCTGGCCGAGTGACCAGACCCGGAGTGGACAGCACGGACTCATGCCTCGCGGGCACTCTAGGCTGTGCCTGCTTCGCGGAGCTGTGCGCGCACCTCGGCGTCGATGCCCTGCGCCAGCTTGCGCTGGTGCTTCGCCGTCGAGTGCTGATAGATCAGCTGGGCCCGCTCCGAGGACTGGCCGGCGCGGACCATGAGGTCCTTCAGCTTGGCGCCGGTGTCGGTGGCGAGGGTGTTGCCGGTGTGCCGAAGGTCGTAGAAGCGGAAGTTCTCCGGCATGCCGACCTTGGTCCTGGCCTTGCGCCACTTGCGACCGAAGGTCGAGCGGCGGAACGGGGCGCCCTTCTCGCCGACGAAGATGAGGCCGTTCGCCTCTTTCTCGGCGAACCACTGCAGGTGTCGGCGCAGCTCCGGGAGCAGGAAGTCGGGAAGGTAGACGGTGCGTTTGCCCGCGCGGGACTTGGGGTCGCCTGTGACCCGTCTTCCGTTCGTCAGTTCCGGGGAGGCGTGTGTGACGCGTAGGGAGCATTCGTCGAGATCGACACTGCGTCGGCGCAGTTCGGCCAGTTCCTCGGGTCGGAGTGAGGCGAAGGCGCCGAGGAGGACCATGAGGCGCCAGCGGGGGCCCATCGCGTCGGCGAGGTCGAAGACCTGCTCGATGGTGGCGGTGGGCCGCTCGTCGGCCTCCTCCTTGCCGGCACCCTTGATGCGGCACGGGTTGCTGCGCAGGAGGTCGTCGTCGACCGCGGTCTGAAGGATGGCCTTCAGCAGGCGGTACGACTTGGCCACCGTGGTGGCGCCGGTCGCTTTCAGGCGCTCGGCTCGCCATGTGCGGACGGAGGGCGGCGTGATCTCGTCCAGGTCCTTGCCGCCGAAGGTCGGCAGGATGTGCAGGCGCAGCAGACCGTCGTAGCGGTCGAGCGTGGTGGGCGCCAGACCCCGCTCCTCCATCCAGCGGAGTGCGTACTTCTCGAAGTTCACGGCGCCGGAGCGCCGGACGCCCCGGTCCTGTCCGACGAGCGGTGGGGCGACATAGCCCGTCGCATGGTCGCCGCCACCGGCATCGATCCTGGCGACGGCGCCGGCTGCCGCTGGGCCGCTGTCCGGCACGCCGACGACCACATCCATATCATCGCCACGCTCGTACGGGAGGACGGCCGCCGCCCCGACCACCACCGCTCCGGCAAGCGCGCTCAAGCCGAGTGCCGCCTCATCGAAAAGGAACTCGGCCTGCACCAAGGCGCCCCCGGGGACGGCACCGCCGCCAAGCGCACCACCAGCGCCGAGCGGCACAAGGCCGCACGGCAGGGCAGGGAGCGCCCCGCGCGGGAGGAGCTGCGCGAGACCGTACGGCGCGCCGTGGCCGGCGCCACCAGCGAGGAGGAGTTCTTCGACCGCCTGGCCGCCGCCGGTGTGCTGATCCGGCAGCGCGTCGCACCCTCCGGCGACCTGCTCGGATACAAGGTCGCACTTCCCGACGACCGCAACGACGCCCAGGAACCGGTCTTCTATGCGGGCTCCACGCTCGCTCCCGACCTGTCCCTGCCCCGAATCCGCCAACGCTGGTCCGGCGAAACGCCCGCCCGGAGCACAGATACGCCCTCGCACCAAGACCACAGGCACCGCGCCGAGTGGCCCCGCAACGGCGCGACGCCGGGCAGCCACGGCCGCGTGGCAGGCGGTGCTGGTCATCGATCATGGCGAGGCCGCTGTGGTGGCCGCGCAGATCGCGGCGGCCGGGGAAGTCCTCGACGCGCTCGCCAAAACCTCTGCCGCTCACACCCGCACGGAGCTGCGCGAGGCGGCCTTCGCCTTCGAACGAGCCACCCGCTCCCATGTGAAGGCCGAGCGCGGACACGACCGCGCCCTATGCCAGGCCGCCCGAGACCTCGTCTACAGCGGCCCGGCGCTCAGTCGCGGGGAGGACGGGGCGACCACGGCGATGATGATCGACATGGCGTTCTTTCTCGTCACCGCCGCCGCCCACTGGCAGGCGAAGAAGGGGCACGGTCAACAGGCAGTCGCCGCCCGGCAGGCCGCCGAGCACCTGCGCACTGCCTATCGGGCCGCTCCCGACGTCCCGCTTGGGGCGCTGTACCAGCGGGGGCGGCGCCTGTCGCAGCCCCTGCGCCAGAGGCAGACCGCCCACCTGCGTCTGGCGGTGCCGGAGCTGGCGGGAAAGGTCCTTGCCGAACCGGGCTGGCATGCGCTGGCCGCCACCCTTGCCGACGCTGAAACCGCTGGACACGATCCGGCCGCGCTCCTGGCCGAGGCGGCTGAGCAGCAAGAGCTTCAGTCCGCGGACTCGGTCAGCGACGTGCTGGCATGGCGGCTGCGCCGCATGGCCGACCTGCCTGCCGACGCAACGACGATGCCCAAGCGCACCACCAATGCGGCCACGGGCAGCGGTCGTGCCACCCGGCCCTCACCGAGCCGAGACCACCGCCCCCGCAAGGCACGGTGATTCAGGGCGTACGCCGGTGCCCTCTGCCAAGGCCCAAGCAGATGGCGCCGATGGGGCAGGGTGGCCAGAGGGCGGCCAGGTGAACCGCCGAATGGACTGCATCCACACGTCCGTGCGCCGTCAACCAGGCTTCCCCGCTCAAGGTCGCCGCTCGAAGTCCCTGGCAAATTCCGGCAAGTTCCTCGCTCTGCGGCGAAGTTGCAGGCAAGCTCTGGCACAGAGATCGTTACCGGCTTCCGAGGAGGACACCATGGCCCTGCGTAAGCTCGGCAAGGACCCGGAGAATCCCAGTGGCGGCTCCCCCACCATCTACCTCGACGAGGAGAAGGACACCTACGTCGTACAGGGGTGGACGGTGGACGACGTCGCCCGCCTCAGTCAGATGGACATCCCGGGCCACGAGTCGGCGGTGGAGATCCCCCGGCGCATGGTGCAGTTCTTCCTGGAGGTGAAGAAGAGTGACGAGGACCCCGACGTTTGAGGAACTGTTCCGCGACTGCCAGAGGACGGCTGTCCATCTGGAGATGCGCGACGCCTACATGAAGTCGGACCCCGCCTTCATCGACTGGAAGGCCGGTCAGACCCTCGACCCCGCCGGGCGCTGGGCCGACTGGCACAGCATCGTTACGGCCGCCACCGCACGAGGCGTCGAAGTGCGCCGAGCCAGGATCGTTTCGATGCCCGTCAGCGAGTACATCCGCTTCGAGTACGACGTGACCGACGGGCTCAACATCGCTGCCGGCGAAGACGTGCGCTGGCTCTCGCGCCGCAGCACCACGGACCTCATGCTTCCGGGCAACGACTTCTGGCTGTTCGACTCCAGCCTCGTTCTCGTCAATCACTTCGACGGCGAGGGCGAGAACATGGAGGTCGAGTTCACGGAAGACCCCGAGGTGGCGAAGCTCTGCGAGTCGGCCTTCGAGGCCGTGTGGCAGCGGGCAACGCCCCACGCAGAGTTCGAGTTGGCCTGACGGCCCGAGCAGTACCGTCACAGACATGACCTCGCCATCTTCGAGCGTTCAGGAAGCCCGTAAGGCGCTCGGACAACGCCTGGCCGACCGTCACTGAGGTCACGCTTCCTGCTTGGCGTCGATCTCGGCGATCAGGGCCTCGATCCGGTCCGCGGGAGGGGACACCACTTCGCGCCGGCGCGTGGATGCTGGAAGCGTGGGCGTGTCTCGGAGTAGCACGGCGGTGGCGGGCGCCGGAGTCGTTGTCAGTGCAGCTGGCGTGGTCAGGGCCCGTGAGGGCTTTTGTGGGTGTCGCTCACTCATACTGTCGTCGATACGCACGATGAACCCAGTGGTCTTCCCCGCCGAGTCAGCCGGATCCGCCATGTCGGCCACCACCGAGATCCTCTCGTACAGCGTCTTGCCCCGAGCACGGCGGGCCGGATCCTCGGATCGTGCGACGGCGCGGAGCACATCGAGAATCCGGACCAGATTGTGGCCCGAGACGAGCACATCCTGCATTCCGTCGGCGCTCTTGGTAATGCGACCCTGAGGCAGGTTCGGATCGACGGTGAAGAGGTTCAGCTGCCTGCCGTTCGGACCGACCCGGCTCCACCCGTCGTACGTGCTCTGCGACCAAGAAGGTTCCCACACCCCGAAGGCCGCCCGCGCCATGAACGTCCACGTGTCCTCGTGACAGCGCAACGTGACGTAGGAGATGCCCGCCAGTCCCCGCATCACCTCGCCGTGCCGGGCTGCGGAAACCTCGTTCGCGGCACGCGCGGCGAGGGCAACGGCTCGGTCCTCCTCGCGCCACCGCTCTTCTTGCTCCCAGCGGCGCTTTGCCAGCTCCCGCTTATTCCGCTGGTTTTCGACGTACTGTTCGATAAGGCTCCTGAGCACGACAGGGTCACTCCCCGTCCGACCTGGTCGTTCCCTCTGCCCTCACCTCGAAGGCCGCGACAGCCGTTCTCAGACACTCTTCGGTGAAGCCAGGGGCGAGGAGCCCCCCGGGCATCTCGCGTACCCGCCCGTCACCGGGGCGGTGGACCCCCACGCTGCGGAGCAACGGGCACAGAGTGGCGCCGAGTTCGTACGCGCTGACTCCGAGCGCGGCGGCAATGGTTCCTGTGTACAGACACCCCTTGCCGGACGCCTCGACCTCGGTGAGCACAGCGCGCAGCAGATACGGAACCGGATCACCGAAGGTGGAATGGCCCGCGAATGCCTCGGCCAGCGGACGCATAAGCCGATCGTCAACCACTGCATACGCGGGCGCTTCGCAATCAGCCAGTCTCCGGACACGCCCCAGCCGCTCCCAGTAGGTGATCCACCCGTCAACGTGCGACCGCGAGAGATGGACGTGCCCTTCGTGACGGAGGCTGCTCAGCAGCTCGTCACTGGTACATCCCTCTTCCCTGTCGGCGCTGGACAGTACTTCCCAGGCCCGGTTACGAGAGAGCGCAATGAATTCGGCCGGCACCAGTCCAGGGCGCTCCCGCCCGCCACTCCTACGGGTTCGCTGCCGTGGGATCAACGGCTTCATTTTGCACAGCGCGGATTCGACGGTAAGTCCGGACACGACCGCCTGGGCGATCAACTCGGCGATCTCGCCGTCACACGTCATCAGCTCCGCAGACAAGGCGTTCCGCCGGGATACTGCCTGGTCAAGGTCTTCGAGGATCAAAGGCGCACTCATACTGTCTGAAACGCGCCGAACACCTCCAAGACACGCGATGTGTCACACCCTCCTGCGAGCGCCGAACTGGGCATGGCACCGGCCAGCCTGTACATGAGGCTCTGGCAGGAACGCGAACCCGCGGCCAAATATGGCTCCGCCAGCCAGTCGACGGCCCCGACCTTCTGCACTTGGTCACCCTGACCACGGGGTATTTCGGTTTGCCCGGCGAGCCCCCGCCCTTACTGTGGACCACCCGAAGGCAGGAGCGGTGGATGGGCAGAGCATCGGCAGGGAAGCGCAGGATGCGCGAGACCGGGCAGACGCGTGATCACACAGTGCCGCAGATGTATCTGAAGCGATTCGCCGCACACGAGGGCCCACGGAAGTACACCCTGGCCGTACGCCGCCTGGACCGCGTCGACCAGCCGTTCCCTGCCGCTCCGACCAACGCGTTCGTCGAGCGCGGCTTTTACTGGGGCACCAATCCGGACGGCGTGCCGCACCACATGGTGGAAGCCTTCTTCACTCAGCTCGAATCGGACGCAACCACAATGCTGAGGGCCGTACTCGACGACCCGGACGGTGCTCTCACGGGACGGTGGCCTCTGCCTGCCGAAGAGCGCCTGCACCTGGCATGGTGGATGGCTGCTCAACTGTTGCGCACCACACGGCAGCGAAAACGCATCGAACATCTCGACGAGGGCAGCGAACTCCTTGAAGTTCCGGCGGAGATCGCCGCCATCGCAGCGAACAATCCGCATCTGCGCTACATCGTGGAACACGTAGCGGCCATCGCCTTCACGCTCTTCACCCGCCCGTGGGCGCTCGGCTTCAGCGACATGTGCCTCCTCACCAGCGATGTCCCCGTCGTCCTCTTCAACGCACCCGACGCGAGGAACCAACTCGCCGCCGCAGCGGTCTGCGACGTACTCCTGCCTCTGGACCCGCATCGGCTGCTCTTCCTCCCCGGCGCCGGCATGCAGGCCGCCGACCCGCGCAAGCAGGTGGACCATCGCATGAAGCTCCCGGGTGGCGTGGGCATCGGGCTCGTACAAGTCGCCTACGACGTGGCGGACAAGCTCGTGGTCCATCACCCCGCCCACGACCCTTGGCGTCACTGGCAGCCGACCGGCACACGGCAACCGGCACCTTGGGAGGGAGAGACCCACCCGGCCCCGATGCACGCCCTTGAATACGACGTGCTGCACCCGGATCTCACCGTCGAACGCCGGTGGCTCACCCAGCATCCTGCGCCTCGGGATACTGATCCGGCGGCGACGGCCACCTGACTGGCCACTCACAGCCAGCCATAGTCTCCTTCCAGGACACCGGAGGAGCGTACATTCGGTGATCTTCGGCGCACTGACTAGCCGTTGTGTGCAGCCGCAATGGCCCTTCCTGCACGTGGCGCCGGAGGAGCCAATCTCAGTGCCCAATCACCGCGCCGGCCTTCGTTCCGCACCGCAGCACGCGCCCGTGCCCTATCCGTGCCCTTAAGACCGGACAACCACGGTCAACAGCGGTGCGATCCGAACCGCGAATCCACGCGGAGAGGCGGAATCTCTGCAGGTCAGAGCTACAGGTGCCGCCCAAGCGCCATCGCTTCCCAAGCTGAGAGCGCGAGTTCGATTCTCGTCACCCGCTCCATGTGAAACCCCCAGGTCAGGGACCCGGGGGTTCTTTGTCGCGCTGACTCTTCCGTGCTTTCCGTACCCTCATGCACTCGAAGATTGGGCACGCGGAGGGCACGGGCGCTTAGTTGAGACCAGCCAGTCACCGCTTCTCACGCCAGCGCATGCCGCTGACCTGCGATTTCTCGTCAAGTTATGCAGGATCGAACAGGAAGAGCCCTCAGCCTGCTGTTCCCCGAGAAGCACTGCCGGACGGTGCGTCGCATCACCGCACGCAAAGCCTTCGGGCCGGCTACGCCGCCGCGCTGCCCTGATCACCACTTGCCGGCATCCGCAGCGTGTGATCACCGAAGTCGGCAACCAAGTCCAACCTGCCGCCGAGCGCTTCGACGTAACGTGCGATGACATCGAGAGTGGCGACCTCGCCGTGCTCGATCTGGGACACGCGAGCGATGCTCACACCCATACGGGCAGCCACGTCCCTCTGGGCCAGCCCGTACTGCTTGCGCGCTTCAGCGAGTTGATGACCACGGGCTTCCGCCTGCAGTCGACGTGAACCGGCTTCTACCTCAGCGGGATCCGCACCGGCCGAGTACAGCTCCTGCTCCAGGGTCTCCCAGTCCTGCGGGGTCTTCTTGGGCATGCTTACTCCTCAGTCCTCCGTGTCACCGGTGTAGTCGCGGTAGAGCTGTTCAGCCAGAGGAATGTTGTCGCGGTACCAGCGCTCCCAGTTTCCTGCTTTGTCGCCCCCGAGGAGTAGCAGGGCTGAACGAGTCGGATCAAAGGCGAAGATGATCCGGATCTCGGACCGGCCACCTGACCCCGGCCTCAGCTCCTTGAGGTGATGCAGTTCCGATCCCTTCAGCCGGTCCACGAGGGGACGCCCGAGGGTGGGGCCTGCGTCACGCAGTGCGGCAACGGCCTGGGCGACCTGGGAGGCAGAACCGAGATCCTCCTTGATCAGCTGCCGGAACCACTCCGCGTATTCATCGGTGACCTTGATCGCCCAGCTCAAGACGGCTCCCCTCGACACCAGCATCATGAGTTTAAGGTTTTCCTTAAACAGCGGCAAGCCGACTGTTCCGGCGCCGACCACACCAACAGGGCTCTCATGGACCACCACTCCTGGTGGGAGCTCCTGAGTTCCTCACCACGCTCAGAAGCTCACGCCACGCGCGAACAACGGCACCCACATCCATCAGGAGTGCTCGCACCTGGTGGAGCAGCACGCGGATCACCAACAGTCCCACGACGGCGCCGCTTCCCGCAGTGATCCACTCCATCGGGCTGCCTCCTCACCTCGGGCAGCAGGGTCCTCACATTGAGGACTGAGGTCTTTACCTGGAGAGGTAAATCTCTCGATCTTGAGTCGCGGCATCTCGCCGCGCTCGCCACCTTGGGTACCAGGCTGCCCGTCGTGGAGATCGAAGTCTGCAGCGTGAAACCAGCTTTTTGTGATCTTCCGAGCCAGGGCAGGGTCTCGGCATCCCTGTGCAGTCGCGACGACTTCCCTCAGCCGGCCTACGTGTCGACGAACCCCGAGCACAGAGAGGGCGACGCAGGCACGACACTCCTCCACCTCGCGACCTCGTGCCCACAGCGTGCTCTTCAGAGCGGGCAACTACGGTCAACAGTTCTCGAACCCCCAGGTCAGTGGCCTGGGGCTTGCTTATTGACGAGCCGTCGCTGTGTTTCGCGGGCCGCCCGCCGTCGACGATTGGGCACGTGAAGGACACGAGTTCCCTGAGGCGGCAAGCCGCCCGCATCGCAGCAGGGCGCTGACCTGCTCTTTGACGTAGCTGAGCGAGAGGTTCGCACGGTCCGAGCCCTCAGCCCACCGTTCCCGGACAACACCGGGCACCCGCCCCACACCGCACCTCGTCGTGGGTGGATGCAAATCTCTTACGGGGGCTGGCACTTGACCGGGAAGGAGCCTGCATCAGAGCGGAAGGTCGCCAGGGAGTACCCGAGCGGCCTCCTACCCGCTTCGATCGTCGGCCTCATGGCGACTGCAGCTACGACGCTGACGTCCCCAGCCGTTTTAACGCAGCGTGACCAAGCTTACCGACGTTACCGGCGATGCCGTACCTGCAGACGACGACCACCCTGGCCACGGGCGACCAAGTCACGGACGACGGGGCGGAGGACATCCTGGGCAGAGCAGGGCTCATGTGCAGGGGCCTGGCCGCCTCCCCTGAGCCAGACCCGCCCGTTGAGGCCTCAGCACGGTGCGTGGTCAGGTCCGTCCCTGCCGTAGATGGCGGGAAGCGGCGAGGCAGGAGGACAGCCATGTCGCCTCCTCGCGGTTGATGATCAGGTCCGCAACAGTGATCATCCCGTCCATCGGGCCGTCGAGCCGAATCGAGTGGTCACCGACGAGGAACATCTCCCAGTCCGCGTCGCTGTGCCAGAGCCGAGCGGATTTCTCGCCCCGACGCTGGGCGAACACGAGTTCCTCTCCGTACTCGTTCATGAAGTATCCGACGTAGTCCTTGTCGGTGATCTCACCGCCGCACAAGCGGGCCAGGAGCGGTTCGATCGCGGGTGCTGTGTCGGTCATGCGGCGGACTCCTCGTCCGGGTCGGGGTCTGCGTCCTGCCGTGCCGATGACAGAGCCAGCATGCGGGAGGCTGAATCCAGCAGGGTCTCGTATGTGATCACTTCTATGCGCGCCTGGTGTGTGTTGTAGGTTCGCAGCGTCTCCGCGATCTCCTGGGAGGTGACGTCCCCGGTCACGTACCGCGGGTGTCCGATCACGACCGTCGCCGACGCCCGGCGGGTGTCGACTCCGTGCTCGGCCAGGATGCTCGGGCGGTTCTCGTCCATGGCCCGGAGGTAGTTCTGCGCCTGGGAGACCGCGCGGTGCGCCGGGGCACCCAACATGAGGTGGCCGGAGCGTCGTATGACCAGGTCCTTGATGTTGGCGCGCTTGAGCTCCACCACGTGCAGGGAGCCGTCGCCGCGCAGGAGCGGGATGTCGAGGATGGCGTCCGGGGTGTACTGCCGGCGTGCCAGCTCGGCCACGTAGGCCCCGCCGAAGATCCACTCCTGGTTCTTCAGACAGGCATGGAGGGCGCTCTCGGAGCTGTCCGGGTCCTCCACCACGGTACGCAGGGCCGCCAGACCGACTTGCCTGGCCCTCAGTTCGAGCAACTGGGCCAGCATGCCCGCGTCGACTTCGGCCAGGATATCGCTCATCATTCGTGCGGCCTCGGCGGAAGCGGGCCGGGGCAGGTCGCGGAGGACTATCTCCATGTGCCCGAACTGCTGAAGCCGCCTCGCCTCCTTGGTGGAGAGCTGGATCCCGCCCTCGCCACCCCCGAGGCCCAGGTAGTCGGCGGACTGGGCTATGCCGCGAAAAAGGTCGCGGGCGTCGGCGGCGGTCGCGTCGGGCTTGTCGCGGCACAGGACGTCCAAGGCAGCGACCGCCCTGTCAGCACCCATGGCGACCATCCTCCGCATGTGTTCCTCGCTGCGCTGTCGAGCTGCCTCGTCGTAGTACTGCTCCAGGATTTCAAGGAACAGTTCGCCTCCGGCATAGGCTGCGAAGCGCTGAAAGCGCTGGGCGAATGCGAAGTCTCCTTGGAGGACGGCCTCTTGGGCCACATCCTCCAAGGCGTCCACCAAGGGCCTGCCCTTGCCGTACGTCCCACCGAGGCCGCCCATGATGTGCAGCACCGCATCGACGCGCTCCCGGACCCGCGCATCCTCAGTCAGTTCCCGTGCCGTCTGGACCAGTTGCCAGAGCGTGAAGCCGGATCGAAATGTCGTCACGCGGGCACACTAGGGCCGGCCACTGACAATCACCCGCCAGCGGTCTCTGTGCACGCGCGAAAGCGTTCCCCGACCGGACATCCGACCGAGTCCGGCTCGACACCGTGCCCGTCCGAGAACGCACCGTGCCCACCAGTCTGCGCGCCCCGTGCCCATAGCGTGCCCGTAAGAGCGGACAACCACGGTCAACAGCGGCGCGGTCCGACCCGCACGACCGCCCGAGCAAATGCCATCTGCGCAGGTCATAGACATAGGGACCAGTCGAGCGCCGTCGCTTCCCAAGCTGAGAGCGCGAGTTCGATTCTCGTCACCCGCTCCATTTCGAACCCCCAGGTCATTGGCTTGGGGGTTGTTTGTTGACCTGTACGGCGAGTCGGACATGCTCCAGCCGCCTACGAATACGAGATCGACCACTGCGCTCAACACCAGCCCCGACCGGCGGCCGGAGTCAACGCATGGAGCCTCCACCGATCCCGGAGTGGTTCAGTTCACCGGTTTCGTCGCGGTGAGAGGCGTCAACCAGTTGATCTCCAGGTCCTCGCGCAGATAGTCCATGCGAGTCTCCTGAAAGCGGGCAAGGTCGGGCCGGGCAAGGTGTTTGCGCAGATCGTCCCTGGAGCGCCACAGCTCGTAGAAGACCAGCGTGGTGGGGTCGGAGGCATCGCGGTGCACCTGGTACTGCCAGGCGCCCGGCTCGGCACGGGTCGGCTCGACGAACGAAAGCAACAGACGTTCCAGTTCCTCGGCGCACTCCGCGCGTGGGCGGGCGAATCCGTAGAGGCCGATGGGGCCGCTTCCCTCAGGTATGGCGATCTTCATACCTCGGAGGTTAGACATGCATTGAGGTACGATGCAAATCGTACCTAGAGGAGGATCGTGGACCTTGGCACAGTGTTCGCCGCGCTCGCGGACGACTCCCGGCGGAGGGTGATCGCCGAACTCGCGGCCGACCCCGAGGATCAGGAGCGCGCCTGCGGGTCGTTCGACCTGCCGGTGAAGAAGGCCACACGCACTCACCACTTCCGAGTTCTGCGGGAGGCGGGCCTCGTGGTGCAGCGCGCTCACGGCAACGGAAGCACCGTGAGGCTGCTCAGGGCGGACATCGAGGAGCGCTGTCCGGGTCTGCTGCAGCTCCTCGTGGCCGAACTCGGCCGATCGAGCGAAGGCAGAAGCACGTCATGACCTGGGCGGCCGATCCCAGGCACTGAGACCGCGGGCGGGACGAGTGACCGGCAGCGGGGCAGATCACCGCACCCACCGTCACCAGCGCCGGGTCCGGGCCTCCGGCCCCGGCGCTGGTGACGCCCGTCATCGGCGCGCGCCCCGGGCTCACGTCATGGGCATGAACTCGGGCAGGGTGAGGGCGGAATGGGCCGGTCGGGCCTCCGTGGAGGGCATGGTGCTGAGTTTGAGCAGCATGTCGTTGCGCTGCTTCAGGGCCCGGGCGGTGGTGGGGAAGAGTGTGGCGTCTCCCTCGCCGACCTGCTCCTGGTTCACGGTCACGAACTCACGGGTGTGGTGTTCGTAGGCGGCGAAGCCCGCGGCGTGTTCCCGGTCGGCCAGGGAACCGGCGAGCATGTACGCACCGACGAGCGCGAGGCTGGTGCCCTGTCCGGTGAGGAACGAGGGAGCGTAGGCGGCGTCGCCCACCAGCGCGACCCTGCCGCTGGACCAGCGGGGCATGCGGATCTGGCTGACGCCGTCGAAGAACAGGTCGTCCGCGTCGCGCAGGGCGGTGAGCATGCCCGGGACCTCCCATCCCGCGTCGGCGAACACCGCGGCGATCAGGTCGCGTTGGGCTTCCGGGTTGCGGAACGCGTCGAACGGCGGTTCCGGGTGGGCGAAGTTCAGGAAGGCGTGCACTGCGTCGTCGTCCCCCACGGCGTAGAGTGCCGCGGCTCTGCCCGGGGTGTTCCACATCATCGTCTCGTGGGAGAGCCCCAAGGTGTTGCGCATGGTGAACACGGCGAAGCAGTGACCGAGGTACCGGTGGAATTGCTCTTCGGGGCCGAACAGCAACGCGCGGGTGCGTGAGTGCAGACCGTCCGCGCCGAACACCATGTCGAACGTACGCCTGCTGCCCCCGCGGAAGGTGACGTCGACCCTGTGGCCGGACTGGTCCAGGGTGTCGATGGAGTCGTCGAACAAGAACTCCACGTCGTCACGGACCGCCGCGTAGAGAGCGCCGGTCAGATCCCCGCGCCGCACCTCCAGGTCCCGGCCCGCGACACCGCCGGTGATGGTGTGCGGGTCGACCGAGGCGATCTCGCTGCCGTCTCCGTCGAGGAAGGTCAGCCGGCGCAGGTCGATGTGCGCGTCCCGCAGGTGCGGCAGGATTCCCATCCTCCGGACGACCTCCAGGGCGGTGCCGCGCACGTCGATGGGGTAACCGCCGTCACGCAGCGTGCCCGCCTTCTCGACCAATGTGACGGCGAATCCGTAGCGGTTCAGCCAGAAAGCGAGGGCGGACCCCGCAATGCCGGCCCCGGATATCAGGACCTTGCGCCTCGGTGTGGAACGAGTATTCCCCAACAGACCGGTGCGGGTCATTCCTTGACTCCTTTGCTCATGGTCCGGGCGACAAGCAGGGACAGCGCCGTGACGGCGCCGGCTATGACGAAGCCGGTGATGAAGGCCGATTCGGCCGGGACATCCGAGCCGGAAGGGGTCCCCGCGGTGAGGAGCGCGCCACCGACCTGCGCACCCACGGCGTAACCGATCACGCGAGTCACCAGGACCAAGCTGGTGGCGATGCCGGTGTCGCTCTGATCGACGGAGGTGGCGGTGCTGGTCACCAGCGCCGTGACGCACAGGCCGTTGGCGAGCGAGATCATCATCTTGCCGATGACGAGGTGCCAGACCTCGCTGTGCGCGGCTGCCAGGGCGATCAGAGCGGCAGCCAGGAGGACGATCCCGGCGGTGACCACGGCACGCGAGCCGAACCGCCGCTCCCCGATCCCGCCGATCGGTCCGGCCAGCGACGCGGCCACGGCGCCGGGCAGAAGGAAGAAGCCGGTCTCGGTGGCACTGGCCCCGAAACCGTACTCGCCGGCGGGCACCGCGAACAGTTGCGGGACGAGGTAGACCGCCAACGAGGTGCCGACGCAGATCACGAACGTCAGCACGCACGACTTCCGCATCGCGGGCCGTGCCAGCATGCGCAGATCGATCATCGGCGAGGCCGCGCGACGCTCGACGGCTGTCCATCCGGTCACGAAGGCGGCCAGCACCACGATGAGGACGGCGAACACGAGCGGCTGCGAGCCGAGTTCGGGCGCCATCGCGAGGACGAGCATGAGCGTGACCAGCATCCCGCTCAGCAGAAGCAGGCCGGGCCAGTCGGTCCCGGTGTCGTCCTTCCGGCCCGGCGGATCATGCGGCATCAGCCTGTTCACCAGGAGGGTGGATCCGATGACAGCGATCGTCGGCAGCGCGAACATCCAGTGTCGGGACAGCGTCTCCGCCACGGGCCCGGCCGACAGCATTCCCGCCATCCCTCCCCCCACGAACAGCCCGCTGACCACCCCGATGGCCACCTTCGACTCTCCCTCGGGGAGGTGTTTGCGCACCACGATGAACGACAGGGGCAGCGCGCCCACCATCGCCCCCTGCAGTACCTGGCCGAGCAGCAGCACAGGCAGGTTCGGCGCCAGGGCGGACACCAGGCCACCGGCCGAGACGACCGCCATCAGCCGGATCAGAACTCGTTTTCCGCCGTGGCGGTCGCCTAACTTGCCGGCGACCGGTGTGACGAGCGCGCCGGTGATGAGGAGCACGATGCTGAGTAACGCCCCTTCGGCCGGACTCATGTCCAGTTCGCGTTGCAGGAGCGGGAGCGTCGGCGTCACCACCGACTCCAAGGCACCGGTGGCGACTGCCAGCATGCCGAGGGCACCGACAGCGGCCTTCCCGATGCGGACCGGGGGAGCCAGAGTTGCGGTCATGGACGTCCTTTCCGTCATTGCCGGGCGAGTGAGGGGTCGGGCGTACGCGTAACACTGAACTACACTACACCGTGCAGTGTAGACAGTTAGGATATGCCCATGCCGACCACGAAGACACTGCGCGAGGGGTCCACGCGGAAGCGGGCCGCCATCCTCTCGGCGGCCCGGGAGCTGTTCCTCACCGACGGCTTCGACCGGACCAGCGTCGATGCGGTAGCCGCCCGGGCCGAGGTGTCCAAGCGGACGGTCTACGACTACTTCGGCGACAAGCAGACGCTGCTCAAGGCAGTCGTCGACGCCGTCGGCCAGTCACTGATCACCACGATCCGGCGCACCCTCGACGACACCCTCACCGACCTCACCGAGGCCACCGACCTCGAGGACGCCCTGGTCACGTTCTCGATGTGCATCGCGACCGACATGCTCGGCTCGGCGGAGTACGCAACGCTGCAACGACTGGTCCGGGCGGAATCCGGCCACCTGCCGCACCGGGGCTACAACTCCATGGCCGACACCCCCGACGAGGCACTTGCCGAGCGGTTCGCCGCCTTCGCCGCGGCCGGGCTGCTCGACGTCCCCGACGCCCGGCTAGCGGCCGACCAGTTCATCGCGCTGACCTTCGGCGTCGCGCTGGACAGGCTCGGTTCCGCGAATGCCGCGGAGGACACCCGCGTCCGGCCACTCATCGTCGAGGGAGTGCGGACCTTTCTCCGGGCATACCGAACCATGTAGGGCTGGGGCCGTACGAAAGAACAGTGCGCCGTCAGCCCATGTTTCCTCCTCGGCAGAGCCACGCCACCTCCCTGAGGGCGGTGCGCGGGCTCGGCGTCCGGTGGTCACGGAGCCGACCGTACGGCGGCGCGGGGCCGGCCGACGACGGCGATCCGGTTCCCGGAAGCTCAGTGCCACGCCTCCGACAGGCACCGCGTGACGACCGAGCTGAAAACGCGTACGCCGCGCGTCGAGCCGGGGTCGATGCCGGTGAGTTCTCGCACCCGGCGGAGGCGGTAGTCCAGGGTGCGCGGGTGGACGTTGAGGGCTGCCGCCGTGGCGCCGCGGTGCATGTCGTGGTGGTAGTACGCGTCCAGCGTGACAAGGAGGTCCGGACCGGACTGCAGGCTCCGGCCCACGGCGTGGAGCCATGCGTCGACGAACGGCGCGTCGGCGACGGCGAGTTCGACGAACACGTCCGACAGGGTGTGCGGCCGCAGCCGAGCGGACGCCCGTCGCAGCGGCGCCGCCCTGCTGATCCGCCGGGCCAGGTCGAGGGCGTCGGCGACCTCGGACAGCGATGACGTGGCGGTGCCGGCGGCGCAGGGGCGACCGAGAGCCTGGGCGAAGTCCCGTACGAGATCGGCCGCGGGGTCGGATACGACGTCGGAGATGCGGGCGGATACGAGGGCGGGCGAGAGGTCTGGTGCCAGGGCGGGCGAGGGATCTCGTGTCGGGGCCGGCGAGAGGTCTCGTGTCGGGGCGGGTACCGAGTGTGGCTGTACGGGCTCGGCGGCACCGGGGCCCGGAGACGCCGGGGGTGGGGCGGGACGCAAGGGGATCAGGGCGATCAGTTCACCGCTCCTGCTTCCCTTGCCCGGGCACCATGTGATCGGCGCGTGGTGGGTTTTCACCAGTGCCTCGATCTCGCTTTCCAGGTCGCGATCGCCGGCGGGACGGTCCGGCACCCGGATCACCGTCACCGCGCAGCGCTCGGGAAGTTCCATGCCCAGGGCCGAGGCGAGTTCCGCCGATATGGGGTCTCCGCTCAGCAATGACCTGGCCAGCAGGGCGGCCTGCTCGACGTACGGCAGACGGTGTCGCAGCGCCGTCACGAATCCCTGGCTGTAGGCACGGATACCGCGTTCTCCCTGCGGGGCGAACCAGTTCATCATCCGCATGAGTTCGTCGACGCCGGCGCCGCGCTGCGCTTCGGTCGCCTCGTTGATCTCGCGCAGCATGAGCGAGGTGTGCAGTCGCAGGACCCGCTGCCGTGCGTCCAGCGACATGCCTCCGGCGGCCCGCGACTCGCCGATCGCCGCGATGCAGCCGAGGTCGTCGTCGGTCAACTCGCTGTTGTCCGGGGAGAGTTCGACCGTACGGCGGCGCAGCCATAACGCGTACTCCAGCGTCTCGGCCCGCGCCCGGGGGTTCGTGTCCAGGAACCCGAACTCCGGGATCTCGCGCGCGTACGCCTCGACCTCCCGGCGCGCGTTGGCCGACGCCTGTCGGGCCAACTCGGCGAAGAAGCTCCCCATGGGCGCGAGGATGCCATTCCGGTCGAAGAGGCCGACAGGGGAGATCCGGACGGCATTTGTCACTCTGCGCACATCGGAGACGACCGCGTCTGGGACGCTTTGTCACCGTGCGCAAAATCCCTGGATCGGGGCATTCTCATCGCCTGGTCCACTTGTGGAGACACTGTGAAGTGGCCTTAATGGGAACCGCGTACCAGCCCGTGGGGGAACACCACTGCATCACCACAGCATTCATTCCGGCCATCGCTCCGGATCAACGCGGGAATCGGTACGGGAATCTCTCATCCGCACGCCACTCGATGGTGCTTGCTCAAACGGGAGGGAAACACCGGTGAAAGCAGGAACGAGAAAGAGAATCGCGGCGGCGGTGGCGGTCATGGCCACGTCGACAGCGCTCATGCTGAGCGCGCCGGGCAGTGGCTCTGCCGCTCCCGCCGCCACTCCCAGCCTGCGCGCGTTCGGGATCACAGGCGACGGCACCCAGATGGCCACGTTCACCACCGACCGGCCGAACGTGCTCGACTGGGTCAGGGACGTCGTCGGGCTCAGTGGCGACACGGCTCTGATCGGCATCGACTTCCGGGTGCAGAACGGCCTGATGTACGGCGTCGGCAACAAGGGCGGCATCTACACGATCAAGACCCCGCCGGCCACCACGGACGTCGTGATCACCAAGGTGTCCCAGCTCCAGTACGCGCTGAACGGCACGAACTTCGGCGTCGACTTCAACCCGGCCGCCGACCGGCTGCGCGTGATCAGCGACAACGGCCAGAACCTGCGGCACAACCTCAACGACCACACGACCATCCAGGACCTGAACCTCACCACCCCGCCGATCGAGGGCACGACCAAGGGCGTCTCCGTCGCCGCCTACACGAACAACGACCTCGACGGGACCACCGGCACCACGCTGTTCGACATCAACACGGCGGCCGACCAGGTCGTCATCCAGTCCCCGGCCAACAACGGCACGCTGGCGCCGACCGGCAGCCTCGGCATCGACGCGCAGACCAACGCGGGCATGGACATCTTCAGCACCCTGTCGGGCGGCAAGACGGTCGGCAACGCCGCCTTCGCCACGCTCACCGCCTCCGGTGCCAACCGGCCCTCCCTCTACAGCGTCAACCTCCTCACCGGCGAGGCCACGCTCGTGTCCGACGCCGTCAAGTCCAAGTTCCCCCTGAACATCACGGACCTGGCCATCTCCCTCACCGGCAGCTGAGCGCCCCTCCCGCAGGTCACTCACTCGCCGCGGCCAGGCTGCTCCCGGGCCGCGGCGAGTCCGAACGCGGTCCCTCGGGCGCACCCTGTCGCCGCCCTTCCTGATCGGGCCGCCCCGGACGGCGCACCACGAGCGCCGATGTCGTCGGCAGCGGAAGGCGCAGGCAGGCGGTGACCTCCTTTCCCCTGCCGCGGGAGGTCACGACGACCCTGTCGCAGACCGAGTGCACCAGGTGCAGCCCGTGACCGCCGACGCGGTGCCGGTCGGGCTTCCTGAGCAGCGGGGCGTCGGGGGAACCGTCCCACACGGTGATCGCCAGCTCACGGTCGGACAGTCGCAGCGTCAGCCCACCGATGCCGGGAGCATGCCGCAGGGCGTTCGTCACCAGTTCGCTGACGACGAGCTCGGCGTCCACGGCCAGGGACGTCGGCACCGGGGCGCGGCCCCGGTGGGGGACGTGTGCGAGCAGGGCGCGCAGAGCCCGGCGCGCGTCCGCGGCACTGGCTGCGCCTTCTGCCCAGGCCGCGCCGTAGCGCAGTGTCCCGTGGTCGTGCCTGCCCTGCTCATCTGCCGCCTGCTTCATAAGCGGGATGACCATGTGAAGTCTTTCAATGCGTTTGCTGCTCTGGGGCGATCACCGGCCCTGCGTTTACCCGGGCGCCGGCGATACACGCCACGGGTCTGCTCCCCTTCCGCGGGGGCACACGGGGAGGGGGGAACGGAACCGCGGGCGCACACGGCGGCGGGCGGGGCGCCGGCCCATCAGCGAGGAGGCCGGGAATGACGGGGCTAGGGCATTCGGAGACCGTCCGCGGGCCGTTCGCGCCGGCGTCTGCCGCCGCGCTGCGCGGCGCGCTTCAGGCCATCGGCGCCGGCGCCTACGTCGTCGACGAGCAGGGCTGCATCATCGCCGTCAACGCGCGCGCCGAACACCTGCTGGGCCGGCCCGCCGAAGAACTCCTCGGGCATGACGCGCACGACCTGCTGCACCGCGATCGGCACGGTCAGCCGCTGCCGAGAGCCCGATGCGCGATGCGGCAGGCGTTCCACGAGGGACGCACGGCCCAGGCCGACGAGGACCATTTCGCGCGCGCCGACGGCTCCCTGCTGCCCATCTCCTGGCTGATCACCCCCTACGACCTCGGTGAGCGCGCGGCCGGCACACTCGTCGTCTTCCACACGCCCGAGCGACCGCGGACAACCCGCCCGCGACCGGAGTCGGCGGGCAGGCCGCTGTCGGAGCTCGAACGGCTGGCCCTGCTGGCCGAAACCACCACACAGCTGACCTCCACCCTCGACGTCGACCAGGCGCTGCAACGGCTGGTGGCCCTGGTCGTGCCCCGGCTGGCGGACTGGGCGGTCATCGACCTGATCACGGAACGCGACGAAGTGTGGCGCAGCGCAGTGGTGCACGCCGACGGCGACCGTCTCGTGCACCACGAGGACCTGGAGGGGCCGATGCCGCCGGTCCCGGAGGAATCGCCGATGCCCCTGTCCAGAGCCCTGCGCGGCGTCGCCTCCACCCTGGCCGGACCGGGGACCTACCGACGGACGCCGGATTCCGGCATCGCGGTCGAGCAGCGCCGCCTGTTCGACACCACGGGGATGCACTCCGCGGCCATCGCCCCCCTCCGCAGTACCCGCGAAGTCCTGGGTGCGCTGACCCTGGGCCGCGCCGAGAACGCGGTGGCCTTCACGCCGGCCGACCTTCCCCTGATCGAGGACATCGCCCGCCGCGCCGGCCTCGCCCTGGACAACGCCCGCCTCTACCAGCGCCAGCGCAAGGTCGCCGAGACCATGCAGAACCATCTGCTGCCGCAGATGCCGGGCGTTCCGGGCCTGGAGATGACCGTCCGCTACCTGCCCGCACCCGACGCCTCGCAGGTCGGCGGCGACTGGTACGACGCCTTCCCCCTGTCCGACGGATCCACCGCCCTGGCCGTGGGGGACGTCGTCGGCCACGATCTGGAGGCCGCGGCCGGCATGGCGCAGATCCGCAACATGCTCCGCGCCTACGCCTGGTCGCAGGAGGAGCCCCCCAGCCGGATCGTCCAGCGGCTCGACGAGGCGATGCAGGACATCACCGACGTCGCGATGGCCACCATGGTCTTCGCCCGGATCGAACCGGCGGCGGACGGTCACTGGCGGTTGTCCTGGACCAACGCGGGCCACCCTCCGCCGCTGCTGGTCAGCCGGGACGGCCTGACGGACTACCTCACCGACGGCCACGGCATCCTCCTGGGCACCCAGGCAGGCGTGCCACGCCCCGACGCCACGGCGCTGCTGCCGCCCGGGGCCACCCTGGTGCTGTACACCGACGGCCTCATCGAATCGCCCCGCCACACCCTCGACGAGGGGCTGGGCCGACTGCGCCAGCACGCCGCCGCCCTCGCCCATCGCCCCCTCGCCTCCTTCACCGACCAGCTCCTGCGCCGCGTCCGCCCCGTCGGCAACGACGACGACGTCGCCCTCCTGGCCCTGCGCGCCCCGGGCCGAAAGGCAGAGGACGGCGTCCGCGGGCACGGTCGGTGAGTGCGGTGCGGCCCCGGGCGGACGGCGACCGGGCCCGGTGCCGCCGTGCAGGACGGCAGGGCGGCACGGCGGGTCAGTCCGCGTCGTGGTGCAGTACCAGGAGGGCGATGTCGTCGGCGCGCTGCCCATGCGGGCCGGCCTTCGTGAGCAGGTAGTCGATGAGCAGGTCGAGGTCCTGTTCGTCGGCCCGGGCGAGGTGCCGTGCGAGGTCGGTGATGGCGTCGTCGAGATCGACCCCGGGTGTCTCGATGAGGCCGTCGGTGTAGAAGGCGAGCATCAGGCCCGGGGTGAGCGGGATCTCGGTCAGGGGGAAGACGGCCTCGGGGTCGATCCCGAGGAGGGGGCCGGGCGTGACCGGGGCGGGCCGGGTGTCGCGGTCGGCCAGGCGCAGGAGGGGAGGCGGATGGCCGGCGCCGGCCAGTGTCACGCGGCGGCGGGCGAAGTCGAGGTGGGCGTAGAGGCAGCTGGTGAAGAGGTCGGGGGCGAGTTCGGTGAGGAGCCGGTTGGTCCGGGCGAGGATCCGGTCGGGGGGCGTGCCGAGGCTCGCGTGGGCGTAGATGCCGGTGCGGACCTGGCCCATCAGCGCGGCGGCGGCGACGTTGTGCCCTTGGACGTCGCCGATGACGGCCGCCGCGGCGGTGTCGCCGAGCCGGATCAGGTCGTAGAAGTCACCGCCGATGTCCATGCCCCGGGTCGCGGGAAGGTAGCGGGCGGCGACGCGCAGGCCGGCGATCTCGGGCAGGGCGCGCGGCAGCAGTGCCTGCTGGAGGCCGTGGGCGAGCTCGTGCTTGGTGTCGTAGAGGCGGGCGCGGTCGAGGGCCTGGGCGATGAGCCCGGCGAGCGACGTCATGACGGCGCGCTCCTCGGCCGGGAACGCGCGGGGGCGGTCGTAGGACAGGATGCAGCAGCCGACGGGACGGCCGGAGACGATCAGGGGCAGGAAGGCCCAGGCCTGTTTTCCGCTGACCTGCGGGGCCTCGGGGTACATACGGCGCATCTCCTCCGGGTCGGAGAAGAACGCGGGGATGCCGCTGCTGAGGGCGCGCCCGGCCGGGGTGAAGTCGGTGTCGAGGGGCAGGCCGTCGAGGCGCTCGATGGTCCGGGGGTCGTAGCCGCGGTACCCGGTGATCCGCAGTCGGCCGGCCTCGGCGGTGGACACGACCAGGCCCCGGGCGTCGAAGGCGGGCATGATCTGCTCGGCGACCAGGGCGACGACGTCCTGTACTCCGACGACCTCGGTCAGTCCGGCGGCCAGGTGGGTGAGCTGGTAGAGCCGGCCGGCGCGGGCCGGGGTGACCGTGCGCGTGGTGTGGCTCGGCGCCGGCGACGGCGGGGGCTCGGCGCCGCTGGGGACGATGCGGATGCTGATGCCGCTGGCGTCCGGGTAGAGGTGGAACTCCAGCCAGTGATCCGGTGGGCGGCACGCCGTGAACGAAACGGGTTCGCGGCTGAGCACCGCGGCACGGTAGCGGTCCTCGTAGGTGGGATCGTCGAGCCAGCGCAGCGACTGCCACGGCACCGTGCCCAGCAGCCGGCCGGCCTCGCAGTCGAGCAGGTCACAGGCGCCGGAGCTGACGTAGGTGACCCGGCCCTCCAGGTCCAGCGCGCAGCTCCCGCCGGGCAGGCGTTCCGCGAAGTCGGCGGCGGCCATCGCCGGGCTGCCGGACCCGCCTCCCAGGGCGAGGGGGACGACGCGGGTCCGCTCGACGCCGGACTGGGGCCTGCCGTGCTCGGCGGCTTCCTCCAGCAGCCGGGCCAGACGCCGGCAGCTGGAGGTGATGTGACCACGCTCCCGTCCGGTCATGTACGGCGGGCGGGTGGCCGGCCACATCAGCAGCAACGCGCCCCACCTGCGGGTGCCGGTGACCGGCGCGGCGGCCAGGGCCAACGGGTAGGGGAGCACGACCGCCGTGCGCGGATAGGAGCGGGCCATCTCCTCCTGGCTGCCCACCCACACCAGACGTTCCTCACGGACCGCGACGGCGACCGGGGCCGGAGCGGTCACCGGCACTCTCGCCCAGGGCGCGGCGAAGTCGGCCGGGGCCCCGCACAGCACGTTCAGCCACAGGGACCGCTCATCCGGCGCGAGCAGGTACAGGGCGCCGATGGACGCACCGGTGCGGCGCGCCGTCTCCGCGAACACGGCATCCAGCTCGCCGTCATAGGCGGCTGGATCACCCGCGCTGGTCACGAGGCACCTCCGGCGTTCGCGGGAGAGAATCAAGGACGGCCGGGCCGGGACTCCGCCCCTGGGGATGCGGCATCCGCGCCCCGGACGCAGCCGGACTCGCCCCTTATGGACGCTACGCCCCTCGGCAGAGGTCGGCACGCCGCCCGTGGCCGACGTGGCCGCTGTCCCCGCCCGGAGGAGTGAGCGCAGGGCGACGGGATCGCCCTCGTCGAACACGCCGGGTGAGGTGGCGTACAGACTGAGCGCACCGGCCGTTCCTCCTTCACGACCGGCCCCGTGTCTTCCGGAGATCCCGGTCGCCGTCATCGCCCGGTGCCGGCCGCGCGGCGTGCCGGGCCGCGGGGTTGATGATCCGGTGCCGCGGGTCGCCGACCCTGTTGATCGCCGACTCGACGGCTGCGATCCGGTCGGCCAGGAGACCGAGGGCACGGACGGCCCGGGCGAGTTGGTCGTCCTCGGGGCCGCCCGGGGACCGGGTCCGGACGTGGGCCGCCCTCACCTCGGCCCAGCGGGCCGCCTGCCCGGCGGTGAGGGTGCCGCGCAGCTCGGCCAGCTTGAGCAGGTTGGCCTCGGCTCCGGTGGTGAGGGTCTGGGCCTCGGCCCGGTAGTGGTCCTCGATCAGCGCGGCCAGATCGACGTCGTTCATGACGGGCCGGACGCGTTGGGCGATCTTGTTCATGGTGCGGTAGGAGCCCTGGAGCCGGAACGGCGGTTCCGTGCGGTTCGTGTCCGACTGGGCCGCCGAGGCGATGTAGGCCGCGTTCACGGCCAGGACCGTCTCCCGCACGGTGAGCAGGTGACGGAGCACGGCCAGGATCCGTTCCAGCTCCGCGGGGGCGTAGGGATGCGCCAGGCGGTCCGGGCGCGCCGTCGGGTCGTCCTGCGCGAGGCGGATCAGCAGGTCGAGGTCGGCGCGGTCGCGGCCGGCGAGCGGGGCGAGGACCTGGTTGGCGGTGAGGGCGTTCTCGATGAAGCTGAGGGCGAAGACGTCGTCCTTGCCGGTCAGGACGTCGCCGAGGTTCCACACGTCGGCGCGGTTGGCGAGCATGTCGGGCACCCGGAAGCGGCTGCCGGACTCGGTGTAGGGGTTGCCGGCCATGCAGACGGCGAAGCGTTTGCCGCGCAGGTCGTAGGTGCGCGGTTCGCCGTCCCGTACGCCGTCGATGCGGCGGGTGGCGTCGCAGAGGGGGATGAACTTCTGGAGCAGTTCGGGCGAGGTGTGCTGGATGTCGTCGAGGTGGAGGAGGGTGTTGTTGCCCGCCGCCAGGGCGAAGTTGATCTTCTCGACTTCCTGGCGGGCGGTGGCGTTCGGGGCCTCGGCCGGGTCGAGGGAGGTGACGGCGGGGCCGAGTGCCGGGCCGTCGACCCTGACCAGGATCATGCCGAGCCGGTCCGCGACGTACTCCATGAGGGTCGTCTTGCCGTAGCCGGGCGGGGAGATGAGCAGGAGCAGGCCGCCGGTGTCGGCGCGCTTGGACTCGCCCGTGGTGCCGATCTGCTTGGCGAGGCTGTCGCCGATGAGCGGCAGGTAGACCTCGTCGATGAGCTTGCTCCGTACGAACGCGGACCGTACGCGGGGCCGGTGGTCGTCCAGGTGGAGGCGGGTGCGCTCGGCGTTCACCAGGGCTGTGCGGCGGTGCTGGTGGGCGCGGTGGGCGGGTGCGTCGTGGGTGCGGAAGTGCCGGGTGCGGGCGAGGAGTTCGTCGACGCGGACCGTGAGGGCGCGGCCGGTGACGCGGGGGTGGGTGCCGAGCAGGCCCGTGACGGTTTCGGTGAGCGGTGCGTCGGACGCGTAGCGGGTCAGGCCGGGGCAGAGCTCGGCGGCCACCGCCTCGGCCAGGTCGCCGGGGGTGAGGCCGGTGCCGGTGGCGGTGGTGTACGCCGTCAGCCAGGCCTCGACCAGTTGCCTGCGGGCGGCCGGGTCGGTGAGGGCGGTGAGGTCGTCGTCGTAGGCCGATGAGCCCACGGTGCGGCGGAACGCGTCGAGGAGGGTGCGGGTGCCGGCGCTGATGACGAATCCGGGCGGGCCGCCGGTCAGTTCTTCGAGGAGGTAGGCGGCCGCCGCCTCTCCGCCCGCGACGTCCGCGAGCTCCCGGCGCAGGTCGGCGAGGGCGGGTGCCAGGCCGAAGGTGTCCCGGGCCCGGGCGAGGGAGACCGCGCGGCGGCTCCAGGTCTGCCGCTCCTCGGCCGTCGTGCCGTGGGCCCAGAACAGCTGGGCGGCCGCCCGTGCGGCCGGTTCGTGGCGCAGCGTGCCGGCGCCCTCGTGCAGGCGCAGGAGCGCGGTCAGGATCGCCGTCGCGTCGTGGTCGTGCACGCCGCGCTCGTAGCCCTCGTCGTACGCCGACTCGGCGGCCTGCCGCACGAGGGCGGGCAGGTCGGCCTCCGCCAGGGCCTCGGGGCCGTGTTCGTCGAGCAGGCGGGCGGCGAGGTGCTCGGCGCGGTAGACCTCGGGCGACTCCGAGGGCAGGGGGCGGTCCCAGTACGGGCGGGTGGTGGCGAAGTCCGGGTCGGTGACCGGGGAGCGGTAGTCGGTGCCGGTCAGGGCGAAGGCGAGGGTGTCGCCGTGCGGGACGAGGGTCAGGTCGAGGGGCTGGGTGTTGACGGCGAAGCGGTGGGCGCCGAGGCGGATCGTGCGGCCGTCGTCGGTGTAGAGGTCGGTGCGGTCGCGCAGGGCGCGGAGCGCTTCCTGGCGGGCGGCCTTGAGGCGGCCGTCCAGTTCTTCGGCCCTCACCTGGTCGCCGAGGTCGCGCAGTTCACCGGCGATGCGGCGGACCTCGGCGGGCAGCGGGTCGGAGGTGAAGAACGTGGCGACGGCGTCCGCGTCCGGCTGGGCGGCGGCCCGGCGGGCGACGGTCCGCAGGACGCGGGTCGCCGACTCGGCCAGGCGTTCGGCGCGCCGGGCACGGGCGTCGGCGAGGGTCTGCCTGCGGGCGGAGAACGCCTCGTGGACCTCGTCGCGCTTGTCGGCGAGGGCGGTGAGGAAGTCGTCGGACTCGGCGAACGCCGTGAACCGCGCCTCCAGGTTCTCCACCTGTACGAGCAGCCGGGCGAGCTGCTCGTCGCACGCCTCCGGGCTGTCCGCGGCGGCGAGCGCGCCGGTGACGGACTGGCCGAGCAGGGCGAACTCGGCGGCGAACCCGGCCCGTTCCTCCCGGCCGAGGAGTTCGCGGCGGCGGCCGTCGAGGACGGCCCGGGCGCGGTTGACGCCGCCGAGGACGGCGGCGACGCGCTCCAGGATCGTGGTGCGGACCGTGGCGTCGGCGATGTCGAGGCCGGCGACGACCTCCGTCACCGTCCGCAGACCGTCGGCCAGTTCGTCCGCGCGGGCGGCGACGGGCGCCGCCTCGGCCGCCGTGGCGATCCCCTCGGCGTCGGCGACGAGCCGCTCGACGTCCGCGTGGTGGCCGGCGAAGGCGTCCTCGCGTGCGAGGTGAGCCACGGCGCGGCGGCCGAAGGCGGCGACATCGGACTCGGTGGCGGCGGCGAGTTCGTCGATGCGGGCGGCGTCCGCGTACCGCAGGTCCTTCAGGGTGAGCAGATGACCTCGCGCCCGGCGCAGTTCGGTCAGGCCGGTCACCCACTCGGCCGCGCCGCGCGCGGTCTCGCCCCGCAGCCGTCGTACGACCTCGGTGACGCGGGCGGCGGCTTCGGTGAGCGCGTCGTCGGCCTGCCGGGTGAGGGCCTGGACGGTCTCGAACTCGGCCAGCACCCGCTGCGCCGTCTCGCGCAGGTGCGCCAGCGGGGTGCGGAGGTCGCCGAGTCCGGGGTCGCCCAGCCAGTGGTGGGTGTCCATCGCCCGGGCGCAGGCGGCCGACAGCGCCTCGTACACCTCGCTCGTGGGGGTCGTCTCGGCGACGGCCGCGGCGAGGGAGAGGCAGTCGGAGATGCCGCGCACGAGGTCGGCGTTGCCGACGCGTGCCAGGGGGCCCGTGCCGACCGGCTGGGCGGCGGCGTGGGTGTCCGAGACGTACGGGGAGTTCCACAGCTGCACGGGGTGGACGCGCTGCGGCTCGTCGGTGTCGGCCCGGAGGATCACGAGTGCGCCGTCGTCGAAGAGCGCCCAGCCGTTGCAGGGCAGGGGGCTCGCCATCTCCTGGCGGATCGTGTTGTACGGCAGGAGGAGGCCGCGGCCCTCCGCGCGCGCGTGGCAGGCGTAGAGCACGTCCTCGCCGTTCGGGGAGCGGATCTCCCGCTCGAACTCCAGCCCCTTCGTGTCGAGTTCGTACGTCTTGTGCGTGCCGGTGGCCAGGCAGTAGCCGCCGGGGAAGACGATCCCCTGGTCCTCGGGCAGGCGGCGGCACGCCCGGCCGATGCCGTCGAGGCGGACGACGGTCCTGGTGAGGGTGTTGAACACCAGGTGCCGGTCGGTGTCCTCCTTGTAGGGGCGGACGCGCAGCAGGATCAGGGCGCCCACGCGCGCGTGGGCGATGTCCGCGTCCGCGAGGGACTGCAGCGGCTCGTCGACGGGTTCGGTGTGGATACCCTCGGCCGCCTCGGTGTCGTCCTCCGTCTTGACGGTGAGGATGCCGCCGACCGTGGAGACGAAGACCTCGCCGCCGATGGAGACGTGCGGGTGCCGTCCGAGGACGTGGTCCTCACGGGTGCTGTCGAGCCAGTCGATGTCGTGGGACGGCGGCAGGACGTGGTCGCGCTCGCCCAGGGCGTCGAGGAACGCGGCGGTACGTCCGTCGTCGGACAGGGCCCAGCGCGCCACCCGGGTGTCGTCCGCCTTCTCGCCGGTCTGGAACTCGGCGAGCAGCCTGCCTTCGGTGCGTCGGAGCCGGAGCAGGCGGGCCTGGCGGTAATAGCGGTGCAGGGCGCCGAACTCGCGGACGAAGGCGGGGTCGTCGAGCAGGCCCGGCACGGCGTCGTCGGGCAGCCGGTTCAGGTCGCGGTCGTACAGGGCCAGGACGTCGCCGACGCGCGTGTCGGCCGCACGGCCCGGGACGGCGGTGCAGCCGGAGAGCAGCACGTCGCCCACGGCCACGACGTCCCGGGGCACCGCGGCGTGCTCGGTGCGCAGTCGCCCGGTGCCGGCGCGTTCGAGCCGCGTCGAGCCGAATTCCTCGCCCCGGCGGGCGTTGAGCGCCTCGGCGCGGCGGGCGAGTTCGGCGGCCTGCGCGGTGAGGCGGTCGCGCAGCACCTCGTACGTGCCGGCGTCCGGGCCGATCGTCATGGCGTGCCTCTCAGGAAGTCGGTCACGGGCCGGTCCGGAGCCGCCGTCCCCTGTGCGGCGGCTCCGGAACCGGAAGGGCGGGTCAGGCGTGGGCGGCGCTGCCGTTGAGGGCGGTGAGCGGCTTGTCCGCCAGGCCCAGCTCGCCGGCGCGGTCGAGCAGTTGCTGGAGCTGCCCCGCGTCGGGCCCGCCGGTCTTCATCAGCTTCAGCAGCAGCGCCGAGACGGTCAGGTTCTGCACGTCCGCCGTGGAGACCGAGCCGAGGACGCGGCCCAGGTCGTCGGTGAAGCTGGAGGTGCCGTCCAGCCAGGGCCGGGCCAGGGCCTGTGCGGTCTCGGAATGCCGGACGAAGCCGTCGACGCCCTTGCCGAGGGCGATCGAGGACATCAGCCGGTCGAAGAAGACCGACTCGCCGCCGACGATGCTGATGTCGGCGCCCTCCAGGCCGGTGGCGAGCACCGTCGCCTGCGCCTCGGCGACCTGCCGCTGCACGTCGAGCCCGGCGAGGCGGATCTCCTTGTCGGCCTGGACGCGCAGCCGGTACTCCTCGTGCCCCCGGGAGGCGTCGTCGAGGGCGGCCAGGGCGGCGGCCTTCCGAGTCAGGCCCTCGGCCTCGGCCTTGAGCTTCTCGCCGATGGCCGCGGCCTCCGCCAGGGCCAGGGCCTGGGCGCCTTCCGCCTCGGCGCGGAGCCGGGCCTCGGTGGCGACGGCCTCCGCGCGGCCGGCCTTCTCGACGACGTCGGCTTCCCTGTCCCGGACCTGGACGGCCGCGAGTCCTCCGGCCGCCGCCTCGGCCTGGATGCCCTCGGCGAGGCGGACCTTGGCCCGCGCGTCGAGATCGGCCGTCTTCAACCGGGCCTCGGCCAGCGTCAGTTCCTCGGAGGCGCGGTGCGCGGCGGCCTGTTCGGCGGCCTCGGCGGCCTTGATGTCCTTGACCAGCTTCTCCTGCGCCTCGGCTTCGGCGGCGATGATCACGGCCTGCCGCTGCCGCTCCGCCTCCTCCACGGCCCGCAGCTTCTTGATGGACTCCTCCTGCTCGGCGACCGTACGGTCCACGGCGACGCGCTCGCGGATGACCTCGGCGATGTCCCGCCGCTCCGCCTCGATCTCCTTCTCGGCGGCGATCCGGGTCAGCTGGGTCTCCCTTTCCCGGCCGATGACTTCGAGGAGCCGGTCCTTCTCGATGCGCTCGCTCTCGACGGCGATGACCCGCTCGCGGTTCTTCGCGGCGACGGCGACCTCACGGGCCTGGTTCTCGCGCTGCACGCCGAGCTTCTCCTCGGTGGCCAGGAAGGCGCCCTGGGCCCGCAGCCGCTCCTCCTCCACCACCCGCGCCGTCTCGGCCTCCTCCCGGGCCCTTACGGTCGCGATCTCGCGCTGCTGCTTGATCTCGGCGTCCGCCTGCCGGCGCTCCAGCTCCAGGATGGCCTCGCGGGCGTCGACGTTCTGCCGGGTGATCTCCTTCTCCTCGGTGCGCTGCGCCTCGTTGGTGCGCACGTGCTCCACGGCCGTCAACTCGGTGATCTTGCGGATGCCCTGGGCGTCGAGGACGTTGGCCGGATCGAGCTGGGCGACCGGGGTCTGCTCCAGGTAGTCGATCGCGGCGTCCTCCAGGTGGTAGCCGTTCAGGTCGACGCCGATGACCTCGATGATCCGGTACCGCAGCTCCTCGCGCTTGGTGTAGAGGTCGGTGAAGTCCAGTTGCTTTCCGACGGTCTTCAGCGCCTCGGAGAACTTCGCGTGGAACAGCTCCTGCAGCGTGTCCCGGTCGCTCGCCCGCGCGGTGCCGACGGCCTGCGCGACCTTGATGACGTCGTCGACGGTCTTGTTGACCTTCACGAAGAACGTGATCCGGATGTCGGCGCGGATGTTGTCCCGGCAGATCAGACCGTCCTTGCCGGTCCGGGTGATCTCGATGGCCTTCACCGAGATGTCCATCACCTCGGCCTTGTGCAGCACGGGCAGCACGACCTGCCCGGTGAAGGTCACGTCGACCTTCCGCAGCTTGGAGACGATCAGCGCCTTGCCCTGCTCCACCTTGCGGAACAGCCGGGAGACGACCAGTACGGCGAGCAGGGTGACGGCGACGAGCACGCCGACGCCCAGGAGGATGACATTCATGGCAAACGTCCTTGAGGCGTGAAGGAAGCGAAGCGTGAGGGGCCGGCGGCGAGGGCCGACGGGGCACCGCTCTCAGGTGGCGTGACCGGCGTGATCCGCGTGATCGGCGTGATCCGCGTGATCCGCGTGATCGGCGGGGTCCGGTGCCCGGTCGCGGCCGGGCCGGTCGGGTTCGTCGGGGAAGAGCCGGTGCAGCGGGCGTACGAACAGGCGGGTCAGCCGCCAGGCGACGGGCAGGGCCGCGACGGGCCAGACCATGCGCAGCAGCCCGGTGGCGGGACCCGGCGGCGCGCACGCGGCCAGCAGGAGGACGCCTCCGACACCGAGGAACCAGGCCACGGCCGTCAGCGTGGAGACGGCCACCGCCACGGGGACGCCGCCCATGCCCCAGGCACGGAGGTTCGCGTCCGCGTCGAAACTGCCGGGCGAGGTGAAGCCCGCGGCGACGAGGAGCCAGAAGCACAGCACCACGACGAGGGCGGTGGTCAGGAGGATCGTGGGCGGGCCGGTGGCCGCCGAGAGAAACGTCCGCATGCCCTCCCCCTCCCGTCCCGTCCGCACTGCCCGTCGACCGTGGTCGGCGGTGCATCGCTCACGCAGGGTTTCCGGTGCCGGACACCTGCCGGTGTCCGGCACCGGAACCCCCCGTAGTGCTCCCCGCGACCCATACTGCATCGCGGGCGCACGCCCGCGCATTGCCGGTTTCCGGCAGTGTTGTCTAGGGTCTGCATGCCGGTCGGCCGCTAGGAACCCGTCAGCGGCGCGTCAAGAACTCGGGGGTGGCATGGCGGAGTTGGAGATTCCGGAGGAGTATCTGGCGGGCTACGCCGAGATACTGGCCGAGGTCGCGGCCACCGGCCGGCGCCTCACCCGGGAGGAACTCGCCTCGCGCCGGGCCCTCGGGGAACAGGCGGCCGACGCGGGCCACGGACTGCGGACCCTGGTCAGCGCCCATCTGACCGCCGCACGCGCGGCCTGGCCGGCCGGTCCCACGTCGGCGGAGAGCGTCCTGTCGGCCGTACAGCAGGTGACGGACGCCTTCGCCGAGGGCTTCGAGCGGGCCCAGCGCCAGGCCGTACGGCAGGAGGAGGCCGCTCGCCGGGAGTTCATCGACGACCTCCTCTACGGCCGCAGCGATCTCGGGCGCCTCGCCGAACGGGCCGAGCGTTTCGGTCTGCGTCTCTCGCACGCCCATGCCGTGGCCGTCGCCGAGGGCCCGACCGCCTACGAGGAGGGCGATCCCGTGCCCCGGCAGGTGGAGCACGCCCTCATCTCCCGCTTCGGCGACCGCAGCATCCTGCTCACCACCAAGGACGGCCGGCTGCTGTGCATCGCCCCCGGCCACCAGGACGAGGTCCTCGCCCACTTCGCGAAGCAGGCCCACGCCGCCACCGACGGCGGCCGGGTCGCCATCGGCCGCCCCCAGCCCGGCCCCGGCGGCGTCGTCCACTCCTACGAGGAGGCGCTCAACGCCCTGGAACTCGCCGAGCGCCTGGAACTGGAGGACCCGGTCCTGCGCGCCGCGGACCTGCTCGTCTACCCGGTCCTGACCCGCGACCGGCAGGCCATGGCCGAACTCGTCCTCGCCACCCTCGGCCCGCTCACCACGGCCCGCGGCGGCGCCCGGCCGCTCCTGGACACCCTCACCGCCTACTTCGACTCCGGCTGCGTGGCCGCCGAGGCGGCCCGCCGTCTCACCCTCAGCGTGCGGGCCCTGACCTACCGGCTGGAACGCATCCACAAGCTGACCGGCGCCAACCCGGCCGCCCCGGACCACCGCTACATGCTGCAGACCGCGGTGATCGGCGCACGGCTGCTGGACTGGCCCGCCCAGGAGCTCTAGACGGTGCGGGTCAGGACGTCGGTGACGGCCCGTGGTGATGGGCAAGTTGGGTGGCGAGGTCGCGGAGGTGAGCGGGAACCGTATCCGCGTCGCACCGTTCACTCATCCGCCGGACGTCTGCCCCCGGCGCGGCGTCTGGGGTGACTTGGCGGCCTCCGCCTCCGCCTTGGCGTCGCTCACCGCGGCGGCGGCCTGTTTCCCGGCCTCGTCGGCAGCCGCGGCGGCGTCGAGCGAGGCCGTCCAGCCCGCGTCGAGCTCCGGAGTGCGGCCGTCGTCCGACGACCGGCCGGCACCGGCGCCGGCCGCTTCCTCGGGTCGCGCCGCCGGCTGGTCACCGAACGCACGGGTGACGGTCCGGACCGCCTCGGTCAGCTCCCCCGGGATCACCCAGAAGGTGTTGTTGTCACTGCTCGCCAGGTGCGGCAGCGTCTCGAGGTACTTGTAGGCCAGGATCTTCGGGTCGGCGTTGTTGCGATGGACGGCCTGGAAGACGAGCTCCACCGCCTTGGCCTCGCCGTCGGCTCGAAGGATCATGGCCTGTTGCGTTCCCTGTGCCTCCAGGATGTCCTTCTGCTTCGTGCCTTCCGCGGTGAGGATCTTGGCTTGCCGCTCCCCCTCGGCGTGCAGGATGGCCGCGCGCTTGTCACGTTCGGCCCGCATCTGCTTCTCCATGGCCTCCTTGATGGTGGCCGGTGGATCGATGGCCTTGATCTCGACGCGGTTGACCCGGATGCCCCACTTGCCGGTGGCGTCGTCGAGGACGGCGCGCAGCCGGGAGTTGATCTCCTCGCGCGAGGTGAGCGTCTCCTCCAGGTCCATGCTGCCGATGACGTTCCGGAGCGTGGTCACGGTGAGCTGGTCGATCGCCTGGAGGTAGTCGGCGACCTCGTAGGCCGCCGCCCGTGGGTCGGTGATCTGGTAGTAGAGCACGGTGTCGATGTTCACCACGAGGTTGTCCTCGGTGATCACCGGCCTGGGATCGGATGAATAGACCTGCTCGCGCACGTCGAGTTTGGTGTTGATGCGGTCGGCCACCGGCACGACCAGGTTCAGGCCGGGTTGCAGCGTCCGGCGGTAGCGGCCGAACCGCTCGACGTTGTAGCGGCGGGCCTGCGGGACGATCCGCACGCTGGAGGCCACGAGGAAGACGACGACAAGGGCCGCCACAAGAAGGGGGATGACAACTGGATCCACAGTGCCTCCATTGCTCTGTGTTCAGCCGTTCACGGGAGGAGTTCGCGGGGATAGACGATGGCCGTGGCCCCCTCGATCTCCATGACGTCCACCAACGCTCCCGCCGGGATCACATGGCTCTCGTCCAGGGCGCGGGCGGACCACTCCTCCCCGGACAGTTTGATCAGGCCACGGGTCGCGGTGACCTCCTGCATGACCTCGGCCCGCTTGCCGATCAGCGCGTCACTGCCCTCGCGTACGAGGGGCTGCTGGGTCATGTGCCGCAGCGCCACGGGACGGATGAGGACGAGCCCCGCCGCCGCTGCCGCGACCAGGGCGAGGAGCTGGCCGAGGAGGCCGATGCCCACACCGGCGACCACGGCGGCGACCAGCGCGGCGCCCGCCAGCAGGCCGAAGACCAGTGTCAGGGTGAAGAACTCCGCGGCACCCAGTGCCGCGGCGGCGAGCAGCCATACGAACCACGGCATGGAATCGCCCTCCCTCTGGGGCCTTCTCCACCAAGCTACCGCCCGGACACGCCGGACAGAACAGACACGGCATCCACGGTTCTTGATCGTCGGGCGGCTGCCGGGCGGGCGGGTACTGCGCTTGCTCGGGCGAACGGTTACCAGGGCGTGATTCCCGATGGTGTTACCAGCGGTAACTACGCCTGCCGGGCAGCGCCACCCGGCTGATGTACAAGTCCACCGACTCCGGCGGCCGGTCCGTCGCGGTGACCGGCGCCTGCATCGAGCCGTCGGCGAAGTGGGAGGGCGACGGGCCCCGCCCGCTGGTGGCGGTGGCCTCGGGGAGGGGCACGCGGTGCTGGACGCCGTCCGGGCGGCGCGCGCGCTGCCCGGCACGTCCCTCGCCTCCGGCTCCCGCGTCGGCCTGTACGGGTAGAGCGAGGGCGGCGGCGCGAGCGCGGCGGCCGCTGCCCTGGGCTGGGCTGGGCTGGGCTGGGCGATCAACGGCTTCGTCCAGGCCTACCCCGGCATGCGGGACGTCGCGGAGGCGAACCTCAACGACGCCGGGCGCGAGGCGCTCGCCGACGTGTCGACCATGTGCGTCGGCGACGCCATCATGCGGTACGGCTTCGCGCGGAGCAGCGCGTGGACGACCAGCGGCAAGTCCGTCGCCGAGATCATCGCCGCCGAACGAGCAGCGCATCGGGACGCTCAGGCCGGTCCCGTCCGTGTGGCCCGGGCTCGCCGCGGTTGGTCATGGGCATGCTGTTACGCTCCCCCCACGCGCGTGGGGGGAGCGGCCGGGGGGCCGGGGGAAATGCCAGGGCGTTGCCGTGTGTCCCGCCATGCCTTCTTCTTGCCTTTCAGGAGGATCGGTGGCCCGACTCGGCCGGCACAGACCCAGACCTGCCCTTGCTTCACACCCGACACGGCGCGGCACGCCGGCGGCCCGTACCGCGGCCGTCCTGGCCGCGGCGCTGGCTCTCGGCCTCACCGCCGCCGTACCGGCCCCGGCGGCGGCCGCTGCGCAGTCGGCCGCCGTGGAAGGGGAGTTCGTCTCGCCCGCCGCCCCGCGCGCCGTCCCCAGGGCCACGCAGATCCTCAACGCGGGGACCAGCGGCTTCCTCTGGGCCCAGGAGGGCGACGACCGGCTGCTGTGGACGGACTACGCGTCCGGCGCCACCACCGCGCTGGAGCAGCGGCTGGAGGTTCCGGTCGAGTACGACATCGACAGCGGCTACTTCCGGTCGGCCGCGTCCTTCAAGACCGGCTACTACGGCCGTGGTTCCGACACCGTGGCCCTGTACTCCGAGGAGGACGCGCGGGTCACCCTCCTCAGGGGCGGCGGCACGGCGGTCGTGCCCGTGCCGGAGTACCACACCTACCAGGGCACCTTCGGCGACACGGTCCTCACCAGCCACAACGGGACAGGCGCGTACCAGCTGTGGCGCGTTAGGGACGGCGGCGAGGTCACGGAGACGTCCGTGACCGGGCTGCCGGAGGGCGCGGGCGACATCGAGGTCGAGGACGGCGACGCGCGGTCCGTCATCCTCAAGTACCGCACCGGCGCGAGCGACGAGGGATGGGGCCGCTGGGGCGTCGTCGACCTCGCCACCGGCGCCTTCAGCCCGCTGCCCGACCGCGACGGCACGCCGGACGGCTACGACACGACCGGTTTCCGGCTCGGCGCCGACTCCGTGCTGCGGCTGCGGACCGGGCGCGGCAAGGCGGACCTGTACGACCGCGACGACCTGTCCGCCGCGCCCCGGACCTTCGAGACGGGCTCCCTGAGCTACCAAGCCGCGTATGGGATCGTCGGCGACGGGCTGCTCGGCGTCGAGCCGGTGGCGCCCGGCGACAACAAGTACCGGGGCCAGCCGCTGTTCGCGTTCACGTCCGACGGCACGGACACCGACATGGCCAAGGTCATGGACCCGGCCGCCCACGGGATCGTGCAGGCGCCGGACGGTTCCGTCCTCGTGGCGGGTGCCGCGGCCTACGTCGAGCAGGGCGATCTCGACTGGGGCGTGTACCGGGTCGCCCGGGCCGCCGACGGTTCGGTCACCCGGAGCCGCGTGACCGATGTGCGGCCGATGCCCGCGCAGGTCTACGGCCTGTCGCTGGGCAACGGCGTCCTCACCACGGCCGGCAACAGCACGCTGTACGAGCCGAACACGATCCTCGGTGCCTATCGCAGCACCTGGCTCACCACGAGCGGCACCCCGGGCGCCGCCAGGACCACCGTGGACGGGCTGGTCAGCGGGCGTGACGGCGACTGCATCGCCGGCTCCACGCACTGCATCCGCATGTTCGCCGACGGCACGGGCCGCCACGGCCGCCAGGAGGCCACCGAGTCGGGTCTGACCATGCTGCGCGCAGGCGGCGCCACCGGCTGGGGCCCGACCCTCGACACGGGCGACGACAGCCCTCAGCTCAAGGACCTCTCCGGGCGGTACGCGGTCGTCGACGGCGCCTCGTCCGGCACCCAGTACATCGGCGAGTTCACCGAGGGCGCGGCGGGCAAGGTCCTGCAGAGGCGCGACCGGGTCGCCGCGGCCGTCTGGGGCAACACCCTGTGGAGCGCCGAGGCGACGGGAGGCAAGGTCACGGCCACCCGGCTGCCCTCCGGCACCGCCGTGGAGTCCTTCACCACCCGCAACGGCTGCACCCCGTCCAGCCTCCAGGCCACGGGCCGCTGGGTGTACTGGACCTGTGCGGACTCCTCGGGCACCGTGCAGGGCTCGGGCGTCTACGACCGCACGGCCAAGCGCACCGCCACCGCGCCGGCGGGCCGGGTCCTCCTCGGCGACGGCTACCTCGTCGTGCGCGTCGGCGGCACCCAGTCGAGCAGCGGGCTGAACCTCATCGACCTGCACGGCGGACTGCCGGCCGGCGGCGACCACACGGAGCTGCCGAGCCGCAAGCTCGCCGACTGGACCGACATCGGCCAGGACACCTTCAGGGCGGGCCTCAACTGGACCGTGGACCGCTTCGGCGGCGGTGTCGCCTACGCCGACCGCGAGCAGCGCGTCCACGTCGTGCCGCCCGGCGTCCCGGCGTCCGCGCTGACGGCGATCGACGCCGAGGTCACGCCCGGGCCCGCGAGCTGGTCCGGCACCTGGTGGCTGTCCAAGCCGGCCGCAGCCTGGCAGGTGACCGTCAGGAACAAGGCGTCCGGCGCCACCGTGCGCACCCTGTCCGGCCCCTCCGCCCGGGGCCTCCTCACGGCCGCCTGGGACGGCAAGGACGGCGCGGGCCGCCTCGTCGCCAACGGCACCTACACCTGGACGCTCACCGCCCGGCCCGCCGACGGCCAGGGCGCCGCCCTCACCCTCTCCGGCACCGTGAACGTGACGGCCGGAGCGGCGGCCCCGCGCGACTACGCGGGCAAGGACGGCGTCGGCGACGTCCTCACCCTCAACTCCTCCGGCACCCTCACCGTCCATCGCGGCAGTGGCACGGGCACGCTGGGCGCCAAGGTCTCGGGCACCGGCTGGCCGACGACCGCGAAGGTCGTGCCGTTCGGCGACCTCGGCGGCGACCGCTGCAACGACGTCCTGGTCCGGCTGAGCAGCGGCGCCCTGCGGGCCCATCGCCCGGCCTGCGGTACGGCGCCGACGCCCTCGACGCCGTACACCACCCTCGCCGCCTCCGGCTGGAACCAGTACGACGTGCTGACCTCGCCGGGTGACGTGAGCGGCGACGGCCGCCCGGACCTGGTCGCCCGCAACGCCTCGACCGGCACGGTCTACCTGTACAAGGGGACCGGCACGGGCAAGCTGTCGGCGCGGGTGAAGCTGTACGACGGCTGGAAGACGCACAGGAAGATCGTCGGGGCCGGTGACCTGAACGGCGACGGCATCGGCGATCTGCTCGTCCAGGACAAGTCGAACAACCTGTACCGGTACAACGGCACCGGCACCGGCACGTTCAAGGCCCGCGTGAAGGTGTTCTCGAACTGGGGCGCCTCCTACAGCGCGGTCGTCGCGGCCGGTGACATCACGGGCGACGGCAGGACGGACCTCGTCTCGCGCGACACCAGCGGCAACCTGTACCGCAACAACGGTGACGGCAAGGGGTCGTTCGGCGGCCGTACGAAGATCGCGACCGGCTGGCAGGGGTGCCGACCGAGTGGACGGAGGTGCCGCTGGCGGCGTGAAAGTCGATGCCGGTGTGGCTGCCGGAGGACCAGACGGCGCCGCCGGCCTTGTAGCCG